>DYRK01000350.1 GCA_020718785.1 Desulfatirhabdium butyrativorans
CATGAAGAAGGAGTTATTATGAAAAAATGGAAACTCATTGCCGGTTTGCTGCTGATTGTCCTGGCTTTTCTGATGGCTCTGTTTTTTGCTCCTCCGAGTAAAGACAGCAACAGAGTATTGTCATATCAGGAAGCATCTGCCGAACTCTCGGACCTGATGCGAAATATCAAATGGTCGGAAAACATCGTCCGGCGAAGAGCAAAAGTTCAACTGGGGCAGCAGCAGGATCTGAAAGACACTCTGCCGGATATCAGCCTGTTTCCGATTGTTGCAGGTTCCGAAATTTCCGGCAATAATGCGGTTCCTGAGATTTTTGTCTCTACAGAGAAATCCGGAACCGGTATTGACGGCATCATGGTGGAAATCGCAAAAGCGTTCAATGCACGGAATATATTGCTGAAAAACGGACAGGGCGCCAAAGTCGGAATCCGGAAAATTGCATCAGGCACCGGATATGAGTTTATCGCATCCGGCAAATATATGCCCGACGCGTTTTCACCCTCGAATCACTTATGGATACAGATGGCTTCGGCTTACGTTCCCCTGACACCGGTCCGCGAGAAGATGTTCGGCAATATCGCCGGCATTGTTATGAAAGACGCGGTGGCTGAAAAATTGAAATCCGCTTACGGCAAGCCGGATGTCAAAAACCTTGTGGATGCCGTGGTTCAGGGCAATTTGGTCATGGGATATACCGATCCTTTTGCCAGCAGCACCGGACTGAATTTTCTCGTAACCGTATTGGAGACATTTGCCCGGGGAGACCGGAATGCTCTGCTTTCGCCTGAAGTCATGGCCGCTTTTGAGAACTTTCAGCGGGGCGTTCCCTTTGTGGCACTCACAACCATACAGATGCGCGATTCTGTTCAGAATGACGGTTCTCTCGACGCTTTTGTCATGGAGTATCAGACCTTCGTCAATACGCCGGCGCTGAAAGCCGGGTATCAGTTTCTGCCTTTCGGATTCAGACATGACAATCCTCTGTATGCCGTTGGAAATATAAGCCCTGAAAAACAGGAGGTTCTGGAACAGTTCGCAGCTTTTGCCGAACAGCCGGAGTATAAGTCATTGGCTCAGAAATACGGCTTCAATCCTTCCCTGCCATATCAGTCTCCCTTTGAAGTTCCGACCGGAGATATTCTCATTCGGGCGCAAAAACTCTGGAAAGAGAAAAAAGACGCGGGCAGACCGATTTCGGCAATTTTTCTCTGCGATATCAGCGGATCCATGCAGGGAACCCGGATTCAGAATCTGAAAAAAGCACTGATTCAGGGGATTGACTTTATCTCGCCTGAAAATTCAATCGGTCTGATCTTTTTCAATGATACGGTGAGCATAGTTCTGCCTGTCAGAAAATTCGATCTGAATCACAAAGCCGCGTTCCGTGCCGCTATTGAGGACATGACTGCAAGCGGGGGAACTGCAATGTATGACGGAACTGCCGTGTCTTTGTCTCTTTTGGCAGATGAGAAAAAGAAAAATCCCGATGTCAAACCGCTGCTATTTGTACTAACCGACGGAGAAACCAATACCGGTCTGACATTCAAAGATATGAGTCCGGTCATCAGAGGCATCAAAATACCGGTCTATACAATCGGATATGAAGCAGATATCAAAGAACTGGCGCGGCTGTCCGCGCTTGTGGAAGCAGCCATGCTGAATGCCGGCGAAGGAGAGATTCAGTATAAAATCGGTTCGCTTCTGAATGCTCAGATGTGAGCAGGGGTTTGTCGGCGGATGGTAAAATGTAGGGGCTTGTCGCCGACAAGCCCTTTCGGTGCGGAAGCAGGGGCTTGTCACCGACAAGCCCCCTACGAAGAAAAGGAGGTGAAAAAAGAATGACTTCAACATCATTCGAAGGTCCTGAGAAAAAACTCGAAATCATATTCTTATCCCCTCAGCCCGAGCTGCGCTCCAATCATGACAGACGATGGGACAAAGTGGCGGAAGCCAGCGGATCCAGGATCATCAGCAAAATATCGGGAACCTATATGGATGCCTATCTCTTATCCGAATCCAGCCTTTTTGTGTGGGAGGATGCCATACTGATGATTACCTGCGGACAGACCTCGCTGGTGAATGCTCTGCCCGAAATCCTCAAACTTATAGACAGGAGCAATGTCAGTTTTGTCTTCTATGAGCGGAAAAATTTTCTGTTTCCCCGTGAGCAGCCCTCAGATTTTGAACAGGACGTAAGCCGGATTCTGGAATTTTTTCCCGGCAAAAGTTACCGCTTAGGTCCTGCCAACCATGATCATCTGCATGTTTTTTACTGGGCTTCTCCGGAAGCTGTTACTCAGCCGGACGCTACTTTGCAGATACTGATGAACAATCTTGATCCTTCTGTAATGAAACTTTTTTCCAGGGAACATATCAGAACAGCAGAACAGGCCGGGAAAAATTCGGGTCTTTACGGTCTCTGTCCCCGGAATAAAATGATCAGCGATGACTATCTGTTTTCGCCTTACGGATATTCTTTAAACGGCATTTCCGACAAGAATTATTTTACGGTTCATGTGACTCCTCAGACAATATGCTCTTATGCCAGCTTTGAGACCAATATCATTGAGGAAAATTATTCCCGGGTTATCAGAGATGTCACTTCGGTTTTCCGGCCCGCAAGATTTTCTCTTGTCCTGACTACAAGCATGGAACACAGTTTCGTTTTATTGCATTCCACCGTAAAAAACATGCTGCCGGGCTACATGATGACAGAAAGAAGTATGTATGGATTTGACAGCGGTTATACTGTGACTTTTCTGAATTACATTTTCAGTCGTGAATCCGAACACTGAAACTACTCAAAGAACAAAGGAATGAACAGGATGGAAAATAAGGACACTCTGGACCTGTGGGTAAGGGAAACCCACAAGAATGCAGGAATGAGTTTCAAAGTCGAAAAAACGCTGTTTACGGGAGAAAGCCGGTTTCAGAAAGTGGATATAGTGAAAAGCGTCACTCACGGAGCCATACTTCTGAATAACGGGCGTATGATGCTCTCGGAAAAAGACGAGTTTATCTATCATGAGATGATTGCTCACGTGCCGCTTTTTGTGCATCCTCTGCCCAAGCGTGTGCTGGTAATCGGCGGAGGAGACGGCGGAACGGTACGCGAAGTTCTAAGACACAAAAGCATTGAGCGGGCAGTAATGGTTGAAATAGACGAACTGGTGGTTAATGCCTGCCGCGAACATATTCCTTCGGTAAGCTGCGCGCTGGATGATCCCCGCCTTGAGCTTCGCATCGAAGACGGGGTCAGGTATGTCTCGGATACAAAGGAGACATTTGATGTGGTGCTGATAGACTCCACCGATCCCATCGGTCCTGCAGCGCCGCTTTTCAACAAAGCCTTTTACAAAAATGTTGCGTCATTACTGGGTCCCGACGGCATTATGGTTTCCCAGTCCGAATCTCCTTTCTACGACTACGAAATCCAGCAGTCCATGCTTATGAATCAGCGTCCGTTTTTTAAAAATCTGCAGTTGTATCTGTTCCCCATGCTCACCTATCCGGGCGGTCTCTGGAGCTTTGCATACAGCTCGCAGAGGCTTTGTCCGATAGCAGATTTCAATCCTGAGCGGGTGGAAAAATCCGGCATTAAAATGCGGTACTACAATCCGGGAGTACATCGGGCCGCGTTTATGCTGCCGACTTTTGTAACGGAATATCTCGGGCAGATTCTGGATCCCATCCAGATACCTTACTGATCTCAGAATCAACATCAGAAAAAAATCGGAAAGAGAAATGATAAAAGAAGAGAGAGAAATCAAAAGCAGAGCTGAAATAGAATCTGTTATTGAGAGAGCATGGGTCTGCCGGCTCGCAATGACCGGCGATGACTATCCCTATATTGTTCCCCTGTGTTTCGGATATAAGGACAATGCCTTATATTTTCACTCGGGCCCCAAAGGGAAGAAATTGGAACTGCTCACAAAAAACAGCAAGGTCTGCTTTGAATTCGATTTGGACACGGATGTCAAGCCGGCTCAGAAAGCCTGCAAATGGGGCATGAAATATCAGAGTGTTATCGGATTCGGGGAAGCCTCATTCGTGGATGACCCTGACGAAAAACGCAGAGCGCTGGATATTATAATGGAGCATTACTCCGGCGGCGATGCCTTCGAATATCCGGAAGATGCTCTGAAAACCACGGTGGTTATCAAAGTGGATATTCAGCATATCACGGGGAAGCAGTCTGAATAAAGGGTGAACTCTGTCCTTGCAGGCAAACCCTGCACTCCTCCGCATCAAAGCCGATGTCAAAGGGCCGCTGATTTTTGAATTCTTCGGATAACGGACCGAACTCGTTATATTGGGGTGTATGCGCGGATGTGATTCTCTCGCAGATTTTTTCATGGAAATCTGAATAGTTTCCGTTAAAACGTCCGTTATGCCAGGCATTGCACAGAGCCGCGGTAAAAGGTCCGCCGGATTCATATCCGACTGCGGGTATGGTATTCCGGCATCCGCCGATATGGATCATTGCCGCCTTCATTGCCGAGGCTGCATCCTCTGACATCGGAAGAAAAGGTCTGGGTCTGAAGGTGCTTCTGAGATGGGCGTAATCCATTCCGAAATTGCAGGTGTCGCCGATCATTACGATCCGGACACCGGATTTCATCTTCAGCCAGATATCATCAAGCTCATGCCCGGCAATATTACGGTCAAACGCGTATAAGGTTTCGTCTTTTCCGCTGAGTTCGTAGTCTGCATTCAGTTGGCGTCCGCCGTGACCGGAGAAATAAAAAATAAAAATGTCTCCGCTTTCAAGTACGGAGGCTGCATTCTTCATAAAATCCAGAATATTGTCGGAGATTGCCTGAGAACTCTTTATCATCTGAATTCTGTACCCGAGCGGAGACAGAATCCGGCGGAGATTGTCCGCGTCCAATTCTGCTCCCATACATGAGCCTTCATCTTTTATGCCGACCAGCAAAGCCAATGCTTTTCCCATCTTTCACCCCTTTTTTGCATGGTGGGCGAAACCCACCGTTTCAGTGATTCGGAAACTAAGTTTTTTGAAAAAACTTAGTTTTTCAGGAAAGAAATCTGTCACAAGATCGCAGGCTCAATCCTGTCCGGAAACTTTTTTTTCGGATTCCGGAAAGGCCTGCTTTTCATCCGCGGTTATCGAACTGTTTATAAGTCTGTCGGCAAGTTCTCCGATGGTCGTGAATTTTCTTTCGATCAGTTCGTTTTTTCCGATATCGAATAAAAAACCTTCCTGCCTGCATTTGGAAGAAAATGTTTTTATAATAAAATCAAGAGTTCTGAGATTATACCGCTGATCCTGTTCGTAAAGATTTGCGAAAAGGCTGTCTATCTTGATTTTCTCCGCGCCGGGAATCGGTTCATATCCGGAAAGTGTTTCATACAGCAGGCCGATCCTGATTGAACTGAAAGGATTCAGCACTGTACAGACGATCAGACATGCTTTGTCTCTTGAAAGAAATTTCCTGTTCATAATATCCTCTCTTAAGCTCCCAGTGTACGCGTCGGTGTTTTTCCGATGTATAAACAAAACCGCGTCGTGTATTGCTGTATTTCTGAATAGAATAAGAGAGCGGATAAATCAATAGGGTGAAAAGAGTATTTGAGGGGAGGAATATGCTACCTGGAATGGGAGTAAAATGCTACTTTCCCAGGGAACGGAGTATTTCAGCCGTGCAGGGGCAGAAGGGTAAAACGCCCAAGCTTAAAACAGTGATTCGGAACGGAAAAATATAAACGGAATAACTGAATGAATCCGGTAAGATGAAAAAAAACAGTCTGAAAAAATTTTCGTGATGTTTTTTTCATATTCCGAAAAGGACTTTGGCAGTCCTGCACAAGCAGCGATGAATTTTATTCAGTTTCTGAGTAAAATTTATTTCATGTCCGATTGCTGCCGGTTCTGACAGATGGCAGAACATAGTAACACTTTTTTTTAACGTGAGTTCGACATAAGCATCGGGTTTCCTCCTTTCGTAAAGGGGGATCAAGGGCATATTTTAGCTTAACACGTATGGCCCAGACCGCCAATCTGTTTGCCACATACAAAATCATGCGGATGAGCATTTTCACCAGAATATTCGGGGCTTGCGATCTGTTCGGCAAATCCGTGTCCTGCATTCCCATAAGCGGCAGTGTAGTTGGCGGCGCAACCCAGACGACTATGGACAGCGTGGACAGTGCTGTCCGTTTTTTAGAACATGCCTCCAAGCGGGATCCTTCGGATACTGCTCTCCGATATATAACCCAACTTGCCACCTATACGGTCAGGCAGCGGATACTGAATGCAATGATAA
>DYRK01000351.1 GCA_020718785.1 Desulfatirhabdium butyrativorans
TCAGAGTAATGTTTTTTCTCGCTCCCAAGCCCCGGCTTCACTGCCGTTAAGTTAAGGAGGAGGAGTGCTGAAATGACCCATTTTATAAGATCGGTCAGCACAGTGCCGAACCCATCTTATAAAATTGGCATTTCAGCACTCCTCCTTTTTCTCGTTCCCAAGCCGGGGCTTGGGAACGAGAAAAGGTCTCCTCCGTCAGGTGCTGAAATGTCAGAATATCGGGGAATTCGAGGCGGTGCCGGACAGACTGTGAGCAGGAGGCTGAGACAAGGCAGTTATTTCAGGCTGATTTTTCCATTGCCTGTTTGTCTGAAAACGTGTTAAAGAAGGCTGTCTGAAATGTTTCAGACAGTAAAAAATCAATAACATCAAAACGGTCGAAAGGAGAAAGAATCATGTTTAAGCGGAAAAACGGTCTGTTTCAAAATGTGTCTCTGGGGCTTGCGCTGGGTCTGCTGATTTTCTTCAGCCTTCCCTGCACGCTGCCTGCGGAGGAAAAAGCCGGCGGTATTGACGACATTTCGCTGGGGGAAATTCTGAATCTGGAGCCGAGCATGGTGACCGCGACCAAGCGGAAAATCTCCGTGCGGAAGGCGCCGGCGATTGCAACGGTCATCACCGCGGATGAAATCAGAAACATGGGGGCAAGGGATCTGACAGATGTGCTGAAGACGGTGCCGGGGTTTGGGGTGTCAATAAATGAGACAGGAAGCTATATGTTTGAAGTGAGAGGCACCAAAACACCGTACTCCGAAAAGATAGTGGTCATGATTGACGGACACCGGTTATATGATTCCTATTGGGGAAGTGCCTTAGCTCATATTTTCAATGATCTTTCCGTTGGAAGCGTAAAGCAGATAGAAGTTATCAGAGGTCCCGGTTCCGCGCTTTACGGAGCAAATGCCTTTGTGGGAGTTGTGAACGTCATCACAAAGGATGCGGATGATATTGATGGGGCAGAAGCAACAGTCGGTTATGGAAGTTTTGACACAAATAAGGTCGCCATTCTCGGCGGCAAATCATCCGAAAGTATGAAAGTTTTCGGAAGTTTCGACCATGTCAAAACTAACGGACCTGATTTAACTATAGAGGCAGATCGTTTTGCGGGCGCACCGTTTTCAAGGGCTCCGGGAAAAACCGATCAACATCAGGAAAAAACAGAGGCGTTTCTGAAAGTCGCCAGCGGTGATCTGACCCTGCGAGGGCAATATTCAAAAAAGGACCAGGGTGCTTATCTCGGTTTCGCCAGCGCCCTTACGGAAAACAACCGTAGCACCGAATATTTCTGGACAGAACTGAAATATGCCAAATCTTTCACAGATGCGGTTTCCGGATCTTTGCGAACCTATTATGATTATTACGCAGTCGAAAACTATCTGGGAATATTTCCCAAAGGGTTTCCGGGATATCCCGACGGCATGATCGGAAATCCCGGTTTGAAGAACAGAACCATCGGTACGGAGCTTCAGTTCGATCTGGATTTGTTCAAAGGCAATCATCTGATTGTCGGGTTGAATTTTGATCAGATCGATCAGTATGATGTAACACATAATGCGAATTTCAATCCGTTCACATACGAACCACTCGGTTCTATGCAGGATGTGTCATCATGGGCGAATCACTGCAAAGATGCGACAAGAAAGATATGGGCGGGGTATGTTCAGGACGAATGGGGAATAATGGAAAATCTGAATCTTACCGCAGGTGTGCGATACGACTATTATGATGATTTCGGAAGCACCACGAACCCCAGAGTCGGACTGGTCTGGAATTTTCTGAAAGACGCGGATCTGAAACTGCTTTACGGACAGGCATTCAGGGCGCCGAATTTTGTCGAGCTTTATGCTGTCAACAATCCTGTACTCCATTCCAATCCCGATCTCAAACCGGAAACGATCAGGACTTACGAAGCCGCTTTGGGATACAGGTTCGCAGGTTCGTATATGGCGAACGTGAACTATTTTCACAACGACATAAAAGACCAGATTCTCTATGACTATTCGACCTCACCTGCGGTGATGAAAAACTTGGGAGGCGCGAAGGTTGACGGTGTCGAGTTGGCTCTGGAAGGGAAATACAGCCCGGTCAATTACTGGAGATTGTCCTACGCATGGCAGAACCCGAAGGACGCGGATACGGATAAGGAATTGCCGTATGTGCCATCCCAAAGAGCATCTTTCAGTCTCAATTGGGGGATAACGAAGTATCTGAATGCCCATACGGATGTGTTATGGACAGGATCACGCCCCAGAGATTCGGGAGATACCCGACCGGATATGTCTTCCTATACGACCGTGGATCTGTCGCTGATTGCCAGGAATTTTTACAAAAATCTCGAAGTGCGGGGCATCATCCACAACCTGTTTGATGCGAAATACGAAGACCCTGATACTTCGGGCGCTCAGAAATTTATTCCATACGATTTTCCCAGAGAGGGGGTTTCTGCTATGGTGGAAGTAGGTTATAAGTTCTGATTCTGTTTTTTTTCCGTTCCCACGCTCTGCGTGGGAACGATTATTTTTTGAAAGGGAGTTGATGAAATGAGATCAGCAGGAATTGTCGGGACAGGTCTTTATGTGCCTGAAAAGGTCAGAACCAATGATTGGTTTAATCAGTTTGAAATGCTGTCCGTTGATGCTATATTTGACGAAGCGGATGTATTGGAACGGAGAGTGATTGGTGCCAATGAAAGGCCTTCTGATATGGAAACCGAGGCACTTAAATCTGCCGTTAGCAATGCCGGTATTGATATTTCAGATGTAGAAATGATCCTTGTGGCATCGGTTATTCCTGATCAGGTTGCCCCTGGCAATGCCGCTAGTGTTCAGTATAAATCCGGTGCAAGAAATGCGGCATCAATGGATGTAGAATGTGGCTGCGTATCCCTGATTGCTCAGATAAACGTAGCAGATGCCCTGATTAAGGCAGGAAAATATAAAACCGTTGCATGTGTAGTTTCGTCTGCTTATACGATTGCATCTGATTTTACAGAAAAAAATTGTATGTTTTTGGGAGACGGAGCAGCGGCTGTCATCATGCAACCGGTTTCCGAAACAAGAGGGGTTTTGGGCGTTCATATGGAAACCGACGGTAGTTGCCACGGAGCTATCGGCGTTAATCGGCGTCTTCCGCGAGCTTTAATGGAGACATACACTCCTCCCGTGCATTATGAAGAGCCGCGGGAAAGGATTTATTTCTATGTGAATCATGGTAGTACAGGGCTTGAAGAAGTAAAAAAATCGGGTCCGACCAAAACGCCGGAGGCAATTAGAAAAGCGCTCGCCAATGCAGGATTAGAACAGCGAGATATTGATTTTCTGATTACTCATAATCCGAGTAAAATTCTGACTGAAGCATGGCGTAAAGCATTAGATGTCCCTCTGGAAAAAACCTATATTACAATAGAGAAGTATGGAAATATGGCTCCTGTGTCTATAGGGGCAAATCTTCATGAAGCAAACATAAAGGGGTTGATTCACGAAGATGACATTGTCGCAATAGGAGGTCCTGGAGCAGGTTATCACTATTGTGCTGCTATTTTGAGATGGGGAAAATAGGAGGTAGTAAATGAAGAAAATCGCATTGGTTACGGGCGGCAATTCAGGCATTGGTTATGCAACCGCCAAATTGCTGAAGGAAAAAGGATATGAGGTTTTTATTTCCGGTCGTGATCCAGACAGAGTGAAACAGGCAGCCGATACATTAGGGGTTAATTCAATCGTTGCCGACATGACTGACCCGGAAAAGATCAGAATGCTTGCCTCACAATTTCTGGAAAGTGGATTAGATGTTCTTGTCAATAATGCCGGGATTCCCAAGAATTTTTCCATTAGCAATCTTACGGTGGATGATTTTTCCGAAATTTTTAACACGAATGTCCGGGGACCTCTTTTGCTGATAAAAGAGTTATTACCGGCTTTGGATAAGCGGCACGGAAGTATTACCACCGTATCTTCGGCTATTACAGAAATGGGAAAGCCTAATCTGTTCCTATACGCCGCCACCAAAGGTGCGGTGAACGCCTTTACGCGTAGTCTCGCTATTGAATTGGCTCCACAAAAAATACGCGTTAATGCTGTTGCTCCGGGGATTACTGAAACGTCCATATTCACTAAAGCAGGAATGAACCCTGAAGAGATTGCAGAATTCAAGAAGATACTTGAAGCCGACATTCCTATGGGCTCTTTGGGAAGACCTGAAGAAATAGCACAGGTAATCGTTGCACAGGTTGAATCAACTTATGTAACCGGTGCGGTTTGGAATGTTGACGGCGGGGTGAGTGCTGTGTGATTCAAGCCCTCTTCCGCTACGCTCTTTTTTTGGAAAAGAGAGGGTGAGTGCGTGAGCAGTTACATTTTATCAATCGAAAGGAGCATCTTGACGCGGGTACGCACAGATGAAAATCCAAAAAAGAAACTAAGTTTTTTGAAAAAACTTAGTTTCTTTCTTAACAATTTACATAGGAGAAAAATCAATGAACGCAGCAGAACTTATTGTCAAAACATTGGAGCGCGCAGGGGTGAAGTACATGTTCGGCATTCCGGGAGGCGCAATCGAGGGGCTGAACAATGCACTGTATGCCAACAAAAACATCAAGGTTATCGTAACGAAAAACGAAGCAGGAGCCGCTTACATGGCAGACGGTTATGCCAGATTTTCGGGCAACCTCGGCGTCTGCTTTTCCACTGCGGGACCCGGAGCTTCGAATCTCGTTACGGGCCTTGCCAATGCGTACATAGACGGTATTCCAGTATGCGCTCTTACCGGACAGGTACCGACTTCTCTTTCCGGCAAGGGAGCGTTTCAGGAATCCGGGCAGGAGGGCGTGAACATTGTTGCTATATTCCGGAAATTTACCCGGTTCAGCGGTACCCTGTCAAACGAGTTGAGAACCGAATACATGATCCGGCAATGCTTGAGGACGGCTCGTTCGACCCCTTCGGGTCCTGTTCATATGAGCCTTCCTGTTGATATATTGAAAAGAGAAGTTTTTGAAACCATGCCGCCTATGGTGATGGTCGGAGAAAGGGTGTTTGACCGGGAAAGCGTTGAAAAAGCAGCATTGATACTTTCCACAGCACAGAATCCTGCTATTATAGCGGGCTGGGGCGTCGTGCTTTCCAGAGGAAGCGATGAACTTCTGAAACTGTCCCAGCTTCTGAACATTCCGGTGGCAACCTCTCCCAAAGCCAAAGGCGTGTTCCCCGAATCCCATCCTCTTTCTCTGGGAGTTCTGGGTTTTGCAGGCTCTCCTGTGGCAAAGGAATATATTCTCGAACGGGAAGTGGATGTGCTGGTTGCCATCGGGACAAGTTTTGACGAGATGACAACAAGCGGCTGGGATGAAAGGCTGTTTCCTGCAAAGCATCTGATTCACATAGACGCGAATCCTGAAAAAATCGGCAGAAACTATCACACGTCTGTGGGAGTGGTCGGAGATGCCAAAACAGTCATCAGAGAATTGAATCTTGCTATAAAAAGACAATGCGGCGCAGGCGCTGATGAAACTTTTCTGAGAGGCGTCTTCAACCGTCCCGAACTGGACAGAATCAAAGCCGCACATGGTTCCCTGCCGGAACCGGAAAGTACCGGACAACTGTATCATCCTTATGAACTGATTAAGGATATCCAGAAAAGCTTTCCCCAGAATACTGCCTATTTTGTCGAAATCGGCGCGGTTATGGCATGGGCTCTCCGTTATATGATCATAGAAAGACCCTGTTCCTTTTTCCTGCCAATCGGATTCGGCGGAATGGGATATTCGACTGCTGCGTGCGTGGGAGCAAAACTGGCAGCCGGGGATCGTCCGGTGGCTGCTCTGTGCGGAGACGGCGGTTTTCTCATGAGCGGACTTGAAGTTGCGACTGCGGTCAATCATGATATTCCCGCGATATGGGTGATTTTCAACAATGCCATGCACGGAATGATTTATCATGGTCGGAGGTCTTTTGATCCGCCGGTTTCGGAAGGCATTCCCACCCGTTTCAAACGGGTGGATTTTGCAAAACTGGGAGAAGGACTCGGAGCCAGAGGCGTGAGGATTGAAAAGCCGGGGGGACTTACGCCTGAACTGGTGCAGGACATAATAGCAGAAAAACGGCCGGCCGTTTTGGACATTCTGATTGACGAAGAGGCTGCTCCGCCTTTCGGTACCCGCATAAAAACAATGGATAAGCATTTCGGATAAAGAATTCGAACCACGCCGGCTCCCTAAGGCATTGACAGCCTTTTCAGCAAACGGGTGAATTTTGCAAAGACCGCAGAGGGACTCGGGGCTGTCGGCGT
>DYRK01001067.1 GCA_020718785.1 Desulfatirhabdium butyrativorans
GATTCATCTGCCTGTTCAAGACGATAATATGTCAATGACTCAAGATTCTTTTTCATGCCGATACCCCGTGTTCCAAAACCGTTTTTACCAAAGCGCTTTCAGAAGAGGGTCCTTTTTCAAATACGTCTTGGGAATATGTAACGGTTGAAATCAGCATATCATTCTCAAATCCGATTTCCCATGCGATATTCATAATGGATTTGTCAATCGTATCGTCAAGCTGATTCACGACTATGCAGACGTCCAAGTCAGATTCATGCGTATATGAACCTGTTACCCGTGAACCGAATGCCCAAATCCGGGCTTCGGGATATCGGTTTCTCACAGATGAAGCGAAAGCAGACAGTATGCGGCGGTCATCTTTTGTCATAACAGTCTCCTTCTGATAGAACCTTTTCAAATTTATTTTCCTTTCGCGACGGACATCAAAGCGTCCGATAAATCATCTGTCGGCGTCCAGTTGCCGGGATTTCCGACTTCGGCGTCAATCCATGAGGCATCGGCTTCGGGATGAGGTCCGACCAGAATCAGTTTCCCCTTTCCGGAAGGGAAGATGCAAGCGGCAACGGAATCGTCGTCGTACTGAGCGATAACTTGAACCGGATTTTCCGGCGAGGCAAGGAATTTCGGACCGAACTGATAATAAATCGCTCTTTCCGCCTGATTCCATTTCACCTTAATGATAACCGGCTCCGGAGTCGCCAGATAACTGTCCGTCTTAATAGGAGCGAATCCCAGAGCCTTGACAAAACCGGTATCCTCATCCCAGCCTTCCGAAGCGATAAAGGCTCCGCCACAAACACCGAGATAAACTCCGCCGTTATTGATAAAATCCTTTACCGCCTGAATCGTTTCCGCGTTAAAAAGATTCATCAGAGGGCTGAGGTCGTCTTCCGTGCCGCCGAAAATCAAAAGACTTGCGGTTTTCAATTTTTCAATTATCAGTTTGGGATCAGAAAAAAATTCCGTCTGATACCCCGCTCTTTTTGCGACAGATTCCAGCGAGTTCGCCGAATCCGCATCGGCTCCGACGCCGTTATAAATCAAAGCCGGACCGGGATATCCCACAGTCTTCTGAAGCATCCAGACCACTTCCGCCATATCGAATTTACCGTCATTATTCACATCTCTGAAGCAGAAATTCTGCGGCGCTAGCGATGCAAGGATTCTCAGCCCTTCGATAACATCCGCCAGTGTCGGATCCTCGGTTGTCAGATTCGGATATGCGGCGCAGACATCTCTCAACGTACCCATTGGCGTCTTCTCGGAATATGTCGGCTTATCGGTATCGGTTACAGAATCATGAACATATCCCGCCACACGGAAAAAAA
>DYRK01000352.1 GCA_020718785.1 Desulfatirhabdium butyrativorans
AGAACCATAGGTTGGGTTTCGTGCCTCAACCCAACCTACTTTGAATTACATGACTTTCTTGATTCCCCGCACCGCCTGATTGATCCGCATGTTGTTTTCAATCAGCGCGAAGCGCACATATTCATCTCCGTATTCTCCGAAGCCCAGCCCCGGAGATACCGCGACCTGCGACTCGCGGATCAAAAATTTGGAAAACTCCACAGACCCCATTTTCACATATTTGTCAGGAATTTTTGCCCAGACAAACATGGTTCCTTTGGGCGGCTTTATTTCCCAGCCCACGCGATGAAGACCGTTAACAAGAGCATCGCGGCGACTTTTGTAAGTCTCGCAGATTTCCGCCACGCAGTCCTGAGGACCGTTCAGCGCGATAATGGACGCTATCTGAATCGGCTGGAAAATACCGTAATCCAGATAGCTTTTGATCCGGCGCAGTGCAAAGACCGTTTCTTTGTTTCCCACACAGAAGCCGACGCGCCATCCTGCCATATTGTAACTCTTTGACAAAGAAAAGAATTCGACCCCGACATCCTTTGCGCCCTTTGCCTGAAGAAAGCTGGGGGCTTTATATCCGTCAAAAACCAGATCCGCGTAGGCAAAATCGTGAATTACCAGAATGTCATGCTCCTTGGCATAATCCACAATCTTCTGAAAAAATTCGAGATCAACCACCGCGGTTGTCGGATTATGCGGGTAGCTTATAATCAGAAGCTTGGGTCTGGGCCAGGTCTGTTTGGTCGCGTGCATCAGGTTTTCAAAAAAATCCTCATCAGGTCCTGTGGGAATCCCGCGGACATCACCCCCTGCAATAATCGCTGAAAAAGGATGAATCGGATAGGTCGGATTCGGGGTGAATACCACATCCCCGGGCCGGATTGCCACAAGCACGAGATGGGACATCCCTTCTTTGACGCCGATGGTCACAATTGCCTCGGTATTGGGATCAATATCAACATCATAGCGTCGTTTGTACCAGTCCGCAATTGCCATTCTCAGCTTGGTGATCCCCATGGAAGCCGAATACCGGTGGTTAGGCGATTTCTGCGCGGCTTCCGTAAGTTTGTCCACGATATGACCGGGGGTTCCCAGATCGGGATTTCCCATTCCCAGATCAATAATATCCTCCCCGGCACGGCGGCATTGCATCTTGAGTTCATTGACGGTGGCAAACACATAAGGCGGCAAACGGTCAAGTCTTGCAAACTGTCTCATAAGAATCCCTCTTCGCGAAAACAGGTTTCAGGTTTCAAAATTCAGATTTTCCATATTATCTACAATATGAATCTCACGATGTCAAAAAAAATGTTTTGACTTTTATTGCAAAGCGGTTTATTTTTCCGAGTTCAAACTCGGGTTTCAGACTTCAGGGAGAAAAATATGGCAGAATCTCTTAGTTACGCGGATGCAGGCGTTGATATAGAAAAAGCAAACCGATTTGTCAGCACAATCAAAGCCATAGCCAGACAAACCGCCAAAGCGGGGGTTATCGGTGAAATCGGCGGTTTCGGGGGATTGTTTTCCCTCGGTACCCTAAATATGAAAAATCCTGTGCTTGTGAGTTCCACAGACGGCGTGGGAACCAAACTCAGAATCGCTTTTATGATGAACAAACACGATACTGTGGGCATTGATCTGGTTGCCATGTGTGTAAATGATGTCGCGGTCTTGGGGGCAAAGCCGCTTTTTTTTCTGGACTATATTTCCATGGGAAAATTGGACACCGCGGTTGCCACAGACATCATCAAGGGTATTGCCGAAGGCTGCAAACATGCAGGCTGCGCCCTGATCGGCGGGGAAACTGCGGAAATGCCCGGATTTTACAAAGAAAACGAATATGATCTCGCGGGATTCACCGTGGGCATTGCAGATAACAGCAAAATCATTGACGGCTCTGAAATCCGTCCGGGACACCGCCTTATCGGCATTTCTTCGAGCGGGCTTCACAGCAACGGTTTTTCTTTGGTCAGAAAAATCTGTTTCGATGTCCTCAAACTGAAAATTGACGCGTATATTCCGGAACTTGAACAGCCTCTCGGTACGGTACTTCTGACTCCCACACGGATATATTCGGGGATAATCTCGTTGCTGATAAGAGATTTGCCGATTCACGGCTTTGCCCATATTACCGGCGGCGGCATTACAGACAATATTATCCGTGTGATTCCCGGCGGATGCAGTATCATCATACATCGGAACTCATGGGATATTCCGCCCGTGTTTGAATTCCTCAGACAAGCCGGAAATGTATCCGCGGATGAAATGATGCGTACCTTCAATAACGGGGTGGGCTTAGTCGCGGCTGTTCCTGAAAAGGCTGTTTCGGATGTCATGGAACGGCTCAACGGCATGAATGAAAAAGCCTTTGTCATAGGGGAAGTCGTGAAAAAAAATTCAGATACGCGGGTTGTTTACAGTGAGAGGTGAGGGGTACGGGGTAAGAGGTCAGAGGATTTTCACCTCTTACCTCTTACCTCTTACCTCTTACCTCGAACCTTTTATGGAGAGACAATATGAATGATAATAAAAGAGTCGTTACAGAAGAAAAGACTTCATTATGGCGTAAAGTCTCAGGATATTTTCTCAGGCTGACGGACTGGATTGCAAAGGCTCAGAAAGGCAAAACACCCTGCCGGCAGTGAAGTCCCCGTGCAAACACCCGGAGGGTGTGAAAAAAAGTGAGAATTGGAAAGTGAGAAGTGAGAATTGAAACCTGTTTTTATAAAATGGTTTCTCACTTCTCACTTCTCACTTCTCACTTCTCACTTACTATGCTGTATGCCCTTTCTTTTCTATCATTTGCGATATGTCTCGGACTTACGCCAGCGGTGCGGTATGCGGCAATTAAAAAAGGCTGGCTGGCTTATCCGGTAAAGGATCGCTGGCACACAAAACCCACCGCGCTGCTGGGGGGAATTGCCATATACCTGGGCATGGCTGTGCCGCTTCTTTTTATTGCGGATTTCAGCACCATCCTGCCGCATCTCATCAGGACATCGGAACCATTTCCTTTGCCGTCAGCAGACGCGGCGATATGGGTCGGCATGACTTTGCTCTTTGTTCTGGGACTGCTGGACGATTTCCTGCATATCAAACCTCATACCAAACTGGTGGGGCAGATACTGGTTGCTTCGTTAGTAACTTTTCTGGGATTCCGGCTTCACTGGTTCTTCTCTCTTACTGCGGATACGATAGTCACGATTTTCTGGATTGTGGGCATTACCAATGCCTTCAATCTGATTGACAATATGGACGGGCTGTGTGCCGGAATCGGCATGATTGCCGCGCTGCATCTCGCGATATTGTTTATGGGAATGAATAATGAAATACCGGCACGGACAGCCATGATGCTTGCCGCGGTTCTTGCCGCGTTTTTGCTGTACAATTTCAATCCTGCCTCAATTTTCATGGGCGACTGCGGCAGTCTGATAATCGGATTTGCTCTGTCCATGCTCACACTCTGCTACGCGGAATCAGGAAGTGCAACGCTGTCCTCATATTCCGTGCCGATTATGATTCTGACGGTCCCGATTCTGGATACCACTCTGGTTACGCTGATAAGGCTTCTGAGCGGGCGCAAAGCCTCGGTCGGCGGCAAAGATCATACATCTCACCGTCTGGTGATTACGGGATTCAGCGAAAAAGGCGCGGTGCTTTCACTCTACGCTATAGGCAGTATTTCCGGGATAGCCGCGCTTTTTGTGAGCAGAAATGATACGCTGACTTCTCCGGCAGTGATTATTCCTTTGGTTTTGTCGGTAATTCTGATGAGCGTATATCTTGCACAACTGCGTATTTATCCTGAAAAAGAATTTTCCCTGCTGCGGGGGCGATCTTATACGCCGGTGCTGATGGAACTGACATATAAATGGCAGATGGTGATGGTGCTGCTTGATTTTTGTCTCATAGCGTTTGCCTATTATCTGTCTTATCGGCTCCGCTTTGACTCCCTTTCCTTTCCCTTTTATTTCAAAGTCTTTCTGAATTCGCTCCCTGCGGTCATAGCTTGCAAGTTCGTGGCATTTTTCACTATGGGAATTTACCGGGGAATCTGGCAGTATATGAGCAGCAACGATGTTTTTGTATATCTCAGGGCATCGCTTGTGGCAACGATGCTGTCGTTCACCGCGCTCACCTTTGTCTGGCGGTTTGAAGATTTCTCAAAAGGAATCTTTCTGATAGACTGGCTTTTAACTACCGGGCTTCTGCTGGGAACACGGGGATTTTTCAGAATTTCTTTAGACAGCATGAAAAGGAAAACTCTTGCCGGCGATAGTGTGTTTATCTACGGCGCGGGACGCGGCGGAGAAATTTTAGTCCGGGAAATTTTAAACAACAGCAAGCTGAACGTAAGACCCGTGGGTTTTATTGACGACGATGTATTGAAAACCGGCAAAAAACTTCAGGGCTTTCCTATTCTCGGCACATTCCAAAACATCGGAACTCTGTTTGAAAAACAAAGAGTAAAAGGAATTCTCATTTCCTTTAATCACAAAGAATCGGCAGACCTCGGCGCTGTCAAATCTTTTTGCAAATCAAACAACTTGTTTCTGAAACGATTTTCCATTGAACTTAAGGAGGTTAGGGGTTAGGGGTTCGAGGTCAGAGGTATCTCAGCTTCCCCTGACCTCGAACCCCTAACCCCTAACCTTAATTTTATTATGCTGATTCTCGGTATCGAAACATCCTGTGACGAAACCGCAGCCGCTGTGGTGGCAGACGGTGTGAAAATTTTGTCTTCGGCAGTATCCTCTCAGGTCGAGCTGCATAATCCTTACGGCGGTGTGGTTCCTGAATTGGCTTCACGCAAGCACCTTGAGGCGATTGTGCCGTTGACGGATGAAGCTATACGAAAGGCAGGCATCAAGAAAAAAGACATGGATGCCATTGCCGTTACTCAGGGACCCGGACTGATCGGCGCATTGCTCATCGGCTTTTCCTTTGCAAAAGCTTATTCTTATGCCCTCGGAATTCCGTATATCGGTGTGGATCATCTCAAGGGGCATATCAATTCCGTATTTCTCGAACCTGATCCGCCGGGATTTCCCTTTGTCGCGCTGCTGGTATCCGGCGGACATACAAGCATTTATTATGTCCGTTCCCATATTGAAACAGAACTCATGGGACAGACGCGAGATGACGCCGCGGGCGAAGCTTTTGACAAAGTTGCCAAAATGCTGGGCTTGGGATATCCGGGGGGAGGAATTATTGACCGCATTGCCCCGCAGGGAAATCCGGATAAAATCGCTTTTCCCAGAACCTATTTGGACAAAGACGGTTTCGACTTCAGCTTCAGCGGCATAAAAACAGCGGTAAACCGCTATATTCAGACCCATGCGAAGACTTATCATCAGGAAATACCGGATATTGTGGCAGGCTTTCAGGAAGCCGTGGCTGATGTTCTGTCTTACAAATCAGTTCATGCGGCAAAGGAAAAAGGCTGTGAGCATATCGCGGTTGTAGGCGGTGTGGCTGCAAACCGCCGGCTGAGGGAAAAGATCACTCAGGCAGCCCAAGCGCAGGGGCTTGCCGTACACATCCCCGCATTTCATCTATGCGGAGACAATGCCGCCATGATTGCCGCGGTCGGATACCATTATCTGAAAAACGGCATAGTGTCGGATATGGATACCGATGTTTACTCGAGAGCGCAATTGTGACTGAAATAAAACGACTTGAAAAGTCGTTTTACTGTATAACGATTTTTCAAATCGTTTCATCAACACAGTTTTTCAGAAACATTATGCCGCATCCAACTGAGACCGAAGCCAGTCTTTCACTTCTCCTTCTATCGCGTAAACGCCTTTGTTATTGCCCACGGATTTCATAAACCGCTCTTTCAGGTCTTGGGGCATGGCAATCTCGGCAAGCTCGACAGCCTCATCCGAATTTCTTCGTATAAAATAGATAACCGGCTCTTCTTTCCAGGTATTTACGACAAAATAATGGGTCACGTCGTCTTTGGAGCGGATCACATAATTGCCCCTTGCCCAGTTGTTTCCCCATTCAAGATAAAGCCTGACTGCCTCTTCCGGCGTCATGTCCCAGTCTATGGCATTTGACAGTTCTTTATTGCTTTTAATATCTTCTAATTGCATCATGACATACCTCCGCGCCTGAGGGTTTTTTCAATGCTGTAAGATTATAAAATAATGTTTTTAATCCGGAGATCAAGTTTTTCGCCTGCTTATTTTTCCCGTTCCGAATACACCTTTCCCCCCATTTACTTACCTGCCGTTCTCAGGTATCGGATATCGGATGTTGATTCTCTGATTTTCATT
>DYRK01001068.1 GCA_020718785.1 Desulfatirhabdium butyrativorans
TTTCTTTACTGTAAACAAAAATTTATTTAGTTGTACTAATTTTCAAACACCTTCTCGGCGTCTGGAATCAGGAGAAAGCGGATCGGATAATTGATGAAACGGAGCGTCAATTAAAACCCTGATTCACAGGATTAAAGGATTTTCAGGATTTCTGTCAAGCCTTCCGGAGTGCTGAAATGAAATTTCAGCACAGACACAAAACGGCTTGCAAAGCCGTTTTACAGTAAAGCGATTTTTCAAATCGTTTTAAAGTCCGGAGTGCTGAAATGAAATTTTGGCACAGACACAAAACGGCTTGCAAAGCCGTTTTACTGTAAAACGATTTTGCAAATCGTTTCAAAGTCCGGAGTGCTGAAATGACCCATTTTATAAGATCGGTCAGCACGGCTGCGTCTGAACAGGGCCGTCCGAATCCTGATTCAACTGTCTGAACCCTGATTTTCAGGATGAAAGGATTTTCAGGATTTCTGTCAAGCCTTCCGGACGGTTGAATCTTCGGAAGACATGTCCCCGGGCCGGACAGAAATCCTGTCAATCCTGAAATCCTGAAAATCAGGGTTCAGACATTTTTTTTAAAAAAAGCTTGACAGGCTGATTGAGGTGTATTATAAAGCCGTCTTTATATGATATGACTGTCTTTTTTGAAGAGGCTTATGAAATAAGAGATAGAGAAAACCGAAAATAAAGTTCAGCGTTAATGTAGTCATCGTCCATCTAAAAAACCGCCATTTTTTAACTTCTGAGACGATGCAGACGGAGACGCGTCCTTACGGGCGCGCCTCTTTGTTTGCGTTTCAGGTTTGCGTTTCAGAACAGGTGCTTGGCGGTACCTTTAGGTGGGCGCAAATATAGAGGCTGCGCCCCTTTTTTTGGGGCGGAGAGAGGGATATTTTGATGAATCAAAGTATCTCCTCTCAAAATCTTACCTTAATGAAGCGTGTTCAACCCTGAAAAAAAGGAGGTTTAATTATGGCGCGTCAAAATTTCCGTTTCAACGCAGTATCATGTAAGGCTTTATCTCTGTTTCTCCTCTTCAATGTGTTTTTCCTGATCGGAGGAATTTTTTCTCCGGCAAATGCCGAAGACCCGCCGACTTTTGTTATGAGTTTCGGAACATCCGGTTCCGGCGACGGGCAATTCAATCGTCCCCAAAGTGTAGCAGTTGACAGTTCGGGTAACATCTATGTGGTAGATGAATTGAATTACCGAATTCAGAAATTCGGAAGTAACGGAGCTTATATCGGTCAGTTCGGAACACAAGGCACCGGTAGCGGACAATTCAATAATCTCTTCGGTATATCCATAGATAGTTCCGACAACATCTATGTGG
>DYRK01001069.1 GCA_020718785.1 Desulfatirhabdium butyrativorans
TCCGCGGAATAGCGTTTCAGAACTTCATCCGCTGGCAGACTCTCCAGGTAATCCATTGCAATGTCTCTTTTATAGTCTTCAACAGTATAAGGCATGGCAAATCCCTCCGCTCTGTATTTTACGAACAGTGTGTTCATAACGGTACTCAGGTCTTTCCTCCGCCATCGGTAAGTGCCCGCACCCTGACGGACCGCCTCCGGAATGGCGGAAAACAGATGCCATATAGCATTTCTTCTGTCCGGGGACACCCGGCTGAGAACGATCAGCCGGATGCCGAGATTTCCCCATGTAACATCGTAAATCCCTTTTTTATATTCCTTCAGAGTGACCGAGTCCGAAAGATTTTTCGGAAACCGGGTACTGACAGCATACAGCCGGAAACATTCTTCCGGAACAAATTTGTTCTTGGGACTCACTGATTTGCGGTAACTCACATAATGCCCGACCAGTTCGTTCATTGCCCATCCGTCAAGAGCTTCCTGATGAGATTTGTAAGTCATCAGGTTATGCTCCGCAAGTTCTTCGAGACCGTCCGCGGATTCTTCCGGCAGATATCCCTCGGACCTTCGGATAATAAGAATGTCCAGAAACTGCTGTATGACCGAAAGGTCCTTTTCTGATTCCACCTGATATGCTGTATCCGTGAAATAATCCGTCAACGCTATCGCCAAAAGACGATGCCAGGTAATTTTTTCTTCTATATGCAATTCCGGCTCCCTTATTTCCGAATAGAAAATAACATACCGGGGCTGTACGGTCAAGAAAAATCGAATTTCACCGGATCGGAAATTGTTTCCGGATCGCAAAAACAGAGCGGAGCGATTTTTTGCACCCTGCTGTTTGAACTTTGCACTCCGGGATTTATGAAGTTTCTTGATAAATAAATTTAAAATTAATGAAAAATTCAGTTTCGGTTCATGTTATGTTCATTTTCATCTGATATACAGGCATTATTCGAGGTAAGGAAAAAGGAATCGAAAAAAAATGAAAATTAATGAAAAATTCAGTTTTGCTTCATGTTGTGTTCATCTTCATCTGTTATACAGGCATTATCATATGGATCGGAAAGATGTCCCGATATAAATAGGAGAGGAATACGATGAAATCTATAAAAAAAGCCGTTTTTGTATTGTTTATGTTCTTTGCCCAAACGATAAGCATGTCGGCATTCGGAGCATCGGAGCCGAATATTGTGCTTGGCCGTCCTACGGATCAGTCTGTCGGAAGGTCTTTCTATAAAATCATCTTCGGCAAACCGTGAAAATTTCTGACCGTGATAATGGTGTAAAAAACTCTCATCCGAATAAACGGTCGGATAGCCCGCATCAC
>DYRK01001070.1 GCA_020718785.1 Desulfatirhabdium butyrativorans
ACGACAAGCTCACGCCAGCCGCCGCTGAATGCTTCGGCATTGCCTCGTGAATCCAATCTGCCTTCCCGAACATTCAGAATCAGATGTTCCGTTTCCTCCAGAACATGATCTATAGTGCTTTTCATGTTCCGAAACGCATCTGCGAGATGACCGATTTCGTCATTCTGACGGATATGGATTTCTTTGCTGAAATCTCCGTCGGCAACAGCATTTGCAATGGCGACAATCTTTGACACAGGGCGCGTGATACCCAGAGTGATGAACCACAGAAATCCCAGAGTTACAACCGTGCAGAGGATAGTGATGAAAACCATTTTCCAGATATCATGGACGGTCTTTTCCATCTGTCTGTCTGCCGATGCAGTGATGTTTTCAAGGGGGATGGAAACATTCACGGTCCAAGGTGTTGCAGTGCGGCCGGCTGTCAGAGGTGTAAAGACCTCAAGGCGGTTTTCCCTTATCCCGGCAATATTTCTGCCTTTCCGAATATCCTCCGGATTTTCTCTGTTATCTCCCTCACGGGTATTTTCGGAAGGCTTGCCTGCCAGATCGGGTTTGCCGGTGACGGCAACCGATGTGCCTTTGTTGCTGATCACGCGGATCTGAGCGGTTCCGGCATAAAGTTCCTTAACATTGTCGGCCAGCTTCTGGAGAATATCGAGACGGAGATCAATGCCGGCAATTCCGTAAAATGTTTCGTCAACGATGATCGGCACAACAAGAGATGTGGTCAGCACTGGTTTCCCCTGAACCGTCCGTATCTCCGGCTCGAGAATACACTCATTTTTTGTTTTCTTGGGCATCAGATAATAATCACCTGCGCCCTCTTTTTCATAATCGCTCAGAGGCCGGATCACAATTTTGCCGGTTTCATCCCTTTGCAGACAAGGAATGTAACGCCCTGTCCGATCATGTCCCTGCTCATCGGCGTATCCCTTATCCAGCCCGTCGAATGCCTCCGGCTCCCAACAGGTGTAAACAGCCGCAAAGTTCGGATTCTGCGCCAGAATGATCTTCAAAATGCCGTTGACCTCTCCACGCCCGATTTCAAGCCCGGTTTCTTTATCTTTTATCCCGGACAGCATCTGAGCCAGTGTGCGGGCGGTTTCAATTGCTCCTTCCAGCTCTGCCCGGATATAATTGGCATGTTCTTTCGCAAGTGTGACAGCATATTTTTGAGCTTCCGTGATGGCTTCTTCTCTCGCTATATCTGCTCTGCTTTTCATTTCCCCTGCAAAATAGATAATAATGATTGTCACCAGTCCCGACAGACAAAGTCCTGTCCAGAACATCATCTTTGTCTTTAAATTCATGAGACGCTCTCCGTAA
>DYRK01000353.1 GCA_020718785.1 Desulfatirhabdium butyrativorans
GGCAAATTCCCAGTGTCCGCCTTCCGGATCCGTTGTATATATCACCCGGCCGGTATTGTCAAAGGCATGGACAAAAGCATTTCCTTCGGGTTCGGTCTTTTTTGTGAGCAGACCGTCGTTATCCGCATATTCGAAGACAAAGGAACCTCCTCCCATAGTTTGTCAACAAAATCCTCATCAGGGGCGGGCAGAAGCAGAGTGTTGCCTACCGTTGCAACATCATTGGCGGGCATTGCCGTACCCACCCTGTCCGGCTTTAAACTTTTTACTATCAAGTAACCGTTTCGCTGCTTTAATTCCTAAATTCGCCGCCTTTTCCAGACAGATACCCGCTGACAGCATATCTTTAGACGTACCTTTTCCTTCGAGATACATCCTTCCTAAATAATAATATGACCGCGGATGATTATATTCTGAGGCTTTAAGGAACCAGTATTTTGCGGATTTAAATTTATTTTTGTCATAAGATAACTGTCCTAAACTGAACATTGCCTTCGGTTCATTGATACTGGCAGATTTCAGATACCAGCGTCTTGCCGAAGATAAATCTGTCTCAGTACCAATACCGTTGTGATAATGCCATCCTAAAGCCAATATGGCATCAGGCTCTTCAAATAATGCTGCCTTTTCAGCCCAGTAAAATGCCGTTGCCTCATTTTTGGCAACCCCTCTTCCCAGACAGTAACACACTGAAAGACTGTACTGGGCAAAAGGATGACCCTGATTTGAGGCTCTGCCGTACCAATATGCAGCTTTTTTATATGATTTCCTGACTCCTTCTCCGCTCCAGTACATCCAACCTATTTGTACCTGCGCGTTTTTATTGCCGTTCATGGCACTTCTGCAGTACCAGTCAAAAGCGGCTTTATAATTTTCTTTTAACCCTCCGGCAAATTTATAATAAAACTCTCCGATTTCAAATTGTGCCCTCTTATCTTCAGATTCTGCCTTAATCCAATAATCATTGGAAAGTGTCTCTGAAAATAAAACATCACGCTCATCAATATACAATAAATTGCGTGCAATGTATTTTGCAGACGGTAAAAAACTCGTAAACTGAATTATTCGTCCTCGTCTGCAAATTTCAGATATAACAAATTTCTCATTATCTTCATATTCGATACCGGAAATGTTTATTCCTTTTTCAGTAACGGAGATATTGAATTCGCAGGTATTATCTTCATTCATCCACTTCAAATTATCATATTGCATAGCTGACAACTCTCAAACCAAGCAGTTTTAAATAAAAGATATATTAACCCAACTTGCCACCTATCAACCCTGAAGGAGCGCAAGATCCGGACTTTTACAAAAACTTCCGTTTTTTCACTCTTAATAATTTCAAATAGTTTTCTATAGGTGGCAAGCTGGGTTATATTATGATTCAATTTATGTTTTTCCCGGCATAAAAATTGCATAGGGACAGAAACGGCAGGTTTCTGCCTCTGTTCCGGAAGATTATGCGGCATTTTTTTCCTTTCTGACCGTTCATGCAAAAATCATGCCCGGAAAAACCAAAGTTGAAGCATAATATGTTAAATTAAATAATTAAGTAACAAAATTTACCTTCCGGGTGAAAAGAAAAAAATCTATGCCGGACGTACTAAGGGCTGTAAAGAAATAAATTGCCTTTTTAAAAAGACAGGGCAAGTCTATTTCTTTACAGCCTATGGGTAAGCATTGTCAAGGCACCGGGACTAAATTTCTGGGCGGAAAAGCTCTTGAGCCTTCTGATATAATGAGGTATATCAATAATGCGCTTCCTGTCAGACCTGTAACTTCTTCCCAGTATTCCAAATCAGAAATTGAATACTCATTTTTCGGGCAGGGCTCTTCGTTGGCTTCCTCCGGCCAGTCATCCGGTTTGGGTTTTGTTATTTTTTTCCCTGTTTGTTTATCTTTTCCCACTATCTGGTTAGGATTATCCGGGTTGATCTTCCATCCTTTATAAGGGTTATCAGTTCCTTTGGGACCGGATTGCCAATTTCGTTCACCTTTCTGACCACGACCACCAGCCAGCCCATATGGATCAATCCAGTTCACCGGATCATTCAGGCAATACCCGTACAGATCGGTATCTCCGCCCGCAAACAGTATCGGATCTTTCGCCGTCCACCGTCCGGTTTCCGGGTCGTAATCCCTGTAGCCGAAGCGCACAAGCCCCGTGTCTTTGTCGTACAGGCCGCCTGCAAACCCGAAAGGCACTTCAAACGGAAGAGAAGTTTCCTCATTGAGGATATTCCCGAAAGAGTCATACTGCCGCTTCAGCAGCACAGTTCCGGACGAATCCGCAACGGCTTTCAGCGTGCCGATCTGATCATACGCCAAGTAATACTTCACGCCGTCTTTGGTCATTGCGACGGGCATCCGTGCGTCAGCGTACTCGAAGCGCATGATGAGATTGCTGTCGCCGTCATACACCGCCAGCAGCCGTGTCAGCCCCTGCCAGAGATACTTCTCGGTCACAGTGCCGTTCACTTTCTTCGCAATACGCCTGCCGAGCGGGTCATGCACGTACTGAATGAGCGTCCCGTCGGGCAGCGTCACGCTCAGGAGTTCGCCCCGGAGGGAGTAATCATACGTCGTGACCTGCGTCCCCTGTGTTTTGCTGACGAGGAAACCGTCCTCATCGTGCCGGTAAGCCGTACCGCCTGCTTCGTACAGTCTGTCCTCCTCATCATACCGCAATATTCTGCCGGTGCCGTATCTTTTCTCATAAGTCCGGGTTCCGTAAGGAGCGGTATCATACCGATAACTTTCAACGGCACCCTCCCCCTCTTCCGTGACGGACAGCAGCCGCCCGGCCGCATCATAGTCATACTCGTAAACAGCCGCTGTTCCGCCGGCACAACTCTCCGTTTTCTGCGTGATCCTGCCGTTCTTATCCCGGAGAACCGTGTCCCCGCCATAATCCGCAACGGATGCCGGATTCTAAAATTCTTTGCCGCAGCGGGGACACTTTTCCGGAAATTTGTGCAGCAGGCTGAGAGGTCTCTTTTTACAATGAGGGCATTTTACAAAAATGATTTCGAGCAAAGAAAAAAGAACAGCGGCTCCTGCAATGTAACACATCAGAATTTTGCAGAATACCGCACAGATCAGGAACAGCCAGAATCCCAGCCAGCTTACAAAAAAGCTGAACAGAATATGTTTTCTGAATTTTATGTAATCCATATCTTTAAATCCGGCTCCCGGAATCCGGTCCGGTCAGCCTGTCAAATTCGTGCTTTTTGGGGCGGTGAAAGAATATAAAAACAGACGATAAGGCGACAACTGTATAAAGAATCTGAAAATCGCCGGTATGAAAAAAGAGACCCAGTCCGTACATTCCAGTAACGTTTGCCGTCAGGGAAGAAACAGATACGGCATTTCTGTATCTGACTGCAGGCTTAATTTGGGAAAATTCCTTTTTACGGATATTCAGCATCAGCTTTCTGAAATAACAGCTCGCAGCCAGGGTTACTGCTATGAGAAAATAAATAAATTTTTTCAGCAGACCGATATCATGAACAGTTACCGGCACCATTCTGCCGGCAGCCAAGTGGCCGATGATAATATAAAATATCGAAGAAAGAAAAAAGGCCGACCACATAATCCGTATTTCTCCGAATCTTTTTTCAGGTTCTTTCTTATTTTCTTCCATGTTTCCTCCGGGTTGCTGTTTTCTGAGAAATTCTGAAATTCTCCCCTGAAAAGAAGGACACAGGGGTTATGTCCTCCAGTCCTTCTCTAACAGGGAGAGAAAATATCCGGTTTCGTAAATCCGGCAGAGTTTTTACAAACCGAAGTTTAGACGCCGGAGTTACGAATCATTATAACTGATACCTCAGAAGCATCCTTCCGGGCAGGGATCTTCCGGGAAGGGACCTTTATCTGAAAAAATAACATTTCCTGCCCAATTTATCGGTGCAAGAATAAAACCGTTTAGGAAACTCCCCGGAATCGAAGGCATTTCATAAAAAGTCAGAAAATATCCTCCCACGCTTGATCCGAAACCGTTATACAGCGCGCACATAAAATTCAGATCATGGTTGAGAATCATTTGCAAACCACCGTGTACCCCTGTCGCTGCAAAACCTGCTGCCCGAAACGGCACTCCAGCGGCTCCCAGCCCGACTCCGACTCCTGCCGTAACACCTGAAAGGACAGCCGACGCCGCAGCCTGTCCGACACTCTGAGTGGCGATAAATGTGGTAATAAAATCCACGGCACCGACAATCGTACCCGCGATTACCCCGGCAATAACGGGTACCGGTATTTTTCCGCCGGAATCACTCAGATTCACCGGATCATTCAGGCAGTACCCGTAAAGATCAGTATCGCCTCCGGAAAATCCTATCGGGTCTTTGGCTGTCCACCGCCCCGTCTCCGGATCGTAATCACGGTAGCCGAAACGCACAAGTCCCGTATCTCTGTCGTGCAGCCCGCCTGCGAAGCCGAACGGCACCTGAAACGGAAGAGAGCTTTCTTCATTGAGGATATTCCCGAAAGAATCGTATTCCCTTTTCAGCAGCACAGTTCCCGATGCGTCTGCAACCGCTTTCAGCGTGCCGGTCTGATCATACGCCAAGTAATACTTCACGCCGCCGGCTGTCATTGCAACGGGCATCCGTGCATCGGCACACTCGAACCGCATGAACAGGCTGTTATTTCTGTCATAAACAGGAGTGAGCTTATTAATGCTCGTCGTTAATTTTTTTTGTCTCGCTCATTACCGAATTTACAGATAAGGTCTTTTCATTGACAGCTTGATTTATTGATATTATAAAACGTCTGTAAAAACAAAATATTGTGTAAATAGCACCGATTGACAGACCGATAGTATATAAAACATTTTCATGAAATAATATAAATAATAAAAATCCCATTAAGGTTGCTGTCAGATAACCAATCCTGATATGCACGACATTTTCTTCATCACATTTGATTTGACCAACAAAAAGAAAAGGGCCGCCTTGAAATATAGAATATTTATATCGAAGAAAAGTATCATGCTTTTGACTCTCTTTTCTTACTACTATATTTTTATATTTCACCCTGCCTATGGTATCCGGAATTAATTGTTTTATATTATTGATATATTTTCTATTAACTAATAATCCGTAATGACATGGATATTTATTTAAAAAGAAATATAAAACCTGTTCAATAAGTACTAAAATTAGTAAAATATAGAAATACACTTCTATTCCCCTTATAAATTACGCAGTTGATTTATAACTACTGATTTTACATGAATTCATTTGTGCATTGTATAATTCAATCGGTTATATTTTTCAACTGCATAACTCCTATTTTTTCATGCTTTTTAATTGGGACAGGTGCAATTATACTGCCCACCCTTATAAATTGTGCTTCTGTCATTCTGAGCGCAGCGGAGAATCTCACAGATTCTCCGCCGCGCTCCGTTCAGAATGGCATAAAAAGCTCACATTATTGCGATGGCGAGAATAAATCTGCTAATTTCAA
Source organism: Desulfatirhabdium butyrativorans (assembly GCA_020718785.1). Taxonomy (GTDB): domain Bacteria; phylum Desulfobacterota; class Desulfobacteria; order Desulfobacterales; family DYRK01; genus DYRK01. The sequence continues at coordinate 5,470 of DYRK01000353.1, forward strand.
CGCATCACAGAATTCGATTGTGCGAGTAAGAATCCGAAAAAATTTTGCCTGACGGTTTTACTTGCACTTATTGGGACACGGTTCCTCAATCGACCCCAAAGATACTGTATTTGTTTCATACATGTAATAACCGAATCCAATTCCTCTGCCCCCCCATGCAGCACTAAACCCCCATTTTCCATTATCAGTAATTGTAAAAGTAAATGCAATTTTAGAAATATCTATGGTCAGATTTTTTGCTTTACCCTTGAAATCTTCAATCGAACCCGTCAAGAAACCTGCTATAGGTCCATATCCGGCACCTGCTCCGCAGGTAGCTTCAGGGTCTGTCTCATAGCCATAGCTTATGTAAACCGGTTCTTGTGATTCAGTATAGAAATTAAACCCTGTGCTAACGACAGTATTTATACCGGGAATATTTTTTGCGCCGCCTGCCCCCGCATATACAGAACTGCCGACTGCACCATAGATAGTAAGCCATCCTACCGGATCAATAAAATTAACCGGGTCATTCACGCAGTACCCGTACAGATCCGTATCCCCGCCCGCAAACAGTATCGGATCCTTCGCTGTCCACCGGCCGGTTTCCGGGTCGTAGTCACGGTAGCCGAACCTGACGAGCTTTGTATCCTTATCGTACAGCCCGCCGGCAAAGCCGAACGGCACTTCAAAGGGAAGAGAGCTTTCCTGACTGAGGATATTCCCGAAAGAGTCATACTGCCGCTTCAGCAGCACAGTTCCGGACGAATCCGCAACAGCTTTCAGCGTGCCGATCTGATCATAC
>DYRK01000354.1:0-3141 GCA_020718785.1 Desulfatirhabdium butyrativorans
CTTTGATTCATCAGAGAATCCTTTTCCGCCCCGAAAAAAGCACGGCGTTTTGTTTATGATCCCGCTGAACTGTCTCTGTTATCTGGAATGATTCCAAAAATTAGAAAGCACAGTTACAACACTTTTGAGCAGATGTCAAGTCTTATTTTAAAAAATATGAAAAAAATTGAAGCGGCGGAAGCGCAAGGATTCTTCTTCGGAAGATTAAAATTTGACGGAAACCCTTTGATTCATCAGAGAATCCTTTTCCGCCCCGAAAAACGCACTGCAATTGTCAGACTATAAACCTAATTTTTTTCTGATCTCTTTGCGGACAAACTCTTTTTTCTCTTCAGATAAAGATATAAGCAGTTTTTTTATTTTCTGTTTGGCAACAGTAAAAATATAATTGATTTTAATGACACTGTCTGTAACCAATCCTTCCTGCTCGGTTATAATAATCCCCTTCATATTTCGGTTACTTGTGATTCCGGCAACTACCACATTATCCAATTCTTCAAAAAGGACTAAAGCAGGTCTTAATTTCACCTGAGCAGAATCGGTAAAAGGGACTTCTACCAATACAACATCTCCAAACTTATAAACTATTCCAGATTTCGTCATATTCGTTGTCCCATAATTCTTTCATCTTCTCTTTCTGTATTTTATTCCAATCCTGCTCCCAAAGCTGATTTTGAAAAAATCTTTTAATAAAAGAGTCCCAATTTTCCTGTTTTTTCCTGAGCTGTTCCAACAGGGCTACAGTTTCTTCCGATAAGGGAATATATACCATATTGCTCGGATTCATAGATTTAAAACCTTTTCTGTTGTCAGTCACATTTTCAGTTACGGGTATGGGCGGAACTGCCAATAACAATACATTGAATTTTTTCAGATTATATTCTTTTGCGTTCTGTTTATGATCCCGCTGAACTGTCTCTGTTATCCGGATAATCCATAAAATATGATAAAAAAATACAACAAAATTGGGCAGATGTCAAGCCCGATTTTTAAAATGATAACTTCATCGGTTATTGCGTTGCTGAAAAAAAAGAGCCGCGCCACCGAAGTGCAGCAATTCTCATTTTGACGTAAAGCGGGTTTCAAACCCGCTTTACATAAAGGGAGATTCCGGCTGTTTCCGCAGATAATGTCAACGCCGTTTTTCAAAATGAGAATTGCTGACCGAAGTGTTGACATCTCATATTTTCTATGATATACGGACAAATTCGCTTTGGTTTGGTGAAGAACAAAAATATATAGCCGCTCCATATTGAAGTATAGCTAATTTTATGTCAAACTTTATTTCAGAATATCATCGTCTGGATTCTCAGACCCGGTTTTTACTTGAAATTGACAAACTCAAGCAGATTATCCGCCAGACCTATCTTCCCGGCACGGAAAAGAAAGAGAATTCAGCCGAACACAGTTGGCATCTGGCTGTCATGGCAATGGTGCTGCAAGAACATTCCGATGAAAATGTGAATCTGCTCCGTGTGCTGAAAATGCTGCTAATCCACGACATAGTTGAAATTGACGCAGGAGATACTTATTGCTATGATCCTCAGGCAAATTCGGACAAATCGCAGCGTGAAATTCTCGCGGCAGACCGTATCTTCGGGCTTTTGCCTGATGAGCAAGGCTCAGAGCTTCGGGAATTATGGGATGAATTCGAAGCACGCCTCACTCCGGAATCAAAATTTGCCGCCGCGCTCGATTGTCTCATGCCGGTACTGCACAATTATCACACTCAGGGCAGATCGTGGAAAGAACACGGAATTACGCGCTCTCAGGTCATGGCACGTGTGGCAAAAATCGAAAAAGCCTCGGCTCCACTGTGGAAACTTGTCTGCTCGGTCATTGACGAGGCTGTTGCCCGGGAATTTTTATCCGCATAAGCCGTTTTGAAGAGTCAAATGATTTTGCAACTCATTTGATTTACAGGACTATTCATGACAGCCGGAAGGACAACTAACTCGCAGAGCGTCAACTGGTGTACTCCTCCGAAATATGCGGATGCAGTCAGAACAGTATTCGGCGGCAAAATTTTTCTGGATCCATGCTCGAATGAGTGGTCAATCGTACATGCCGAGACAGAATACCGCCTGCCGGAAAAAGACGGACTTACGGAATCATGGAATTATCCGACAATCTATGTGAATCCGCCTTACGGCTCTGACAAAGAGAAAAGAACGACAATAAAACACTGGCTTTATAAATGCGCTCATGCCAACAAGAATTACGGGTCGGAAGTTCTTGCCTTAGTGCCGGTGGCGACCAACACGGGACATTGGAAAGAATATGTGTGGGGACAGGCAGCTGCTGTCTGTTTTCTCTACGATACGAGACTGCGTTTTCTCGTTGAAGGCAAGGAACAGGGTAAGGGCGCGCCGATGTCATGTGCCATGATCTATTGGAACAATGACATTGATATATTCCGAGAAGTATTTATCAAATACGGAGCAGTTGTTGATCTGAGGCATTTACAGGGAAAACAGATAGGCTGGCAGAGAGACAACCGTGTTAGAGAGACAAGCGTGTTGGTTCAAGTCTCCTGACTTGAACCCTGCTGACTTTACGGCAACTCTGTTGCCGGTTCCGAATCCGAACCGAGTTCGGTCAAGGTCAGAACGGTTCAAGACCGGAGACTTGAACCAACTTATATAAGAGAAACCCTCTGACCTCACCGCCGAACCTCTTCCCTACGATCTTTCCCGAATACTTAACAGAGGAACCGGACAGCGGCGGAACATTTTTTCCGCTGTAGTTCCGAAAAGAACGCCCGCAAGATTGCTGCGGCCCTTCGAACCCATGACCATAAGGTCTGCACCTTCGTCTTTGATTGCCTGAACCAGTTCTATGAACGGTACGCCGATTCTGAAAACCGCTTTAAAGGGAATATCAGCGTGTGCGGTATGTGCAAGTGCTTTCCGGATTTCTTCTGTCCGCTCATCTTTTTGAATGTTTACATAGTGTTCTACGGAAACATTCTGATATTCTGCCGCGATTTTTTCAACAGCGTCAATATCTCTCTGATTGATGACGCTGACCACACTCAGTTCGGCATCCAAATCTTTGACTAATTGAGCCGCATACTTCAAAGCCTCTGCGGAATGTTCGGAACGGTCGAATGCCACCATCACTTTACGGAATTTTCTCATA
>DYRK01000354.1:3241-6248 GCA_020718785.1 Desulfatirhabdium butyrativorans
TGATGATTTCCGACACGGTTTCGGCGGCGGTTTCCATAGTATCGAAAAAAGCCGTAAGAGTTTTCACGGATTCGGGAAGAGGCAGAAGCCGCAAAGTCAGACGGGTAATAATGCCCAAAGTGCCTTCGGAGCCTACCAGCAGCCGTGTCAGATCATAGCCGACTACGCCTTTGGCGGTCTGAACTCCGGTTCGTATTATCTCGCCTGTGGGCAGAACTGCTTCGAGCCCCAGCACATAATCCCTTGTCACGCCGTATTTCACGGCACGGGGACCTCCGGCGCATTCTGCCGCATTGCCTCCCAGCGTGGAAAATTCGGAGCTTGCAGGATCAGGGGGATAAAAAAGCCCCTGCTTTTCAACTGCCGCGTGAAAGTGTCCGGTCACGACTCCCGGTTCTGCATCTGCAATCAGATTGTCTTTGTCAATACGCAGAATCCGGTTCATACGGCTCATCACCAGCACTGCCCCGCCTCGTACCGGAAGAGAACCGCCTGTCATGCCGGAACCGGCTCCGCGGGGAATTACCGGGAAATTCTCCTTATTGGCAAGCGTTAATATGGCGGAGATTTCCGAGGCATTTCCCGGAAAAGCCACAGCGTCCGGGAGACAGATATTTGCTGTGGCGTCGAAGGCGTAACAGACAAGGTCTTCTTTTTTCCGGCTGAAATGCGCTTCGCCCACAATGTCTCTGAGTTTTCGGAATAGGGAATTCATAATGTCTCATTGTTTGAACGGAAACACATCCGTGTCAAAATAGATCATCCGTTTACCTCATTGGCCAATTCAGACATATCCGTTTCCGGCGGAATCTGTAAATTAACCTTCTGATTTTCTGTGATTAATTTCTCAAAAAGTTTAAGTTTGCCTTCAGGCGATTGTTCATATTTCTGCTGTATAACTTCGAGCAGCAGTTCTTCTATAAAACGGTTGATATCTCTGGAAGGATAGACTTTCAGAAAATTTTCGATTTCCGGATGATCAATCATGGCTCTTAACATATAATACTCTCCTTACGCTGAAATATTCACAGCGGCTATATGAAAGCGCATAACCGCTCAGGCTTTTTCAAAATTCTGCTCTTATATCCTGAGACTGCCCCGAATGTCAAGACCTTTCAGCAATTCTCATTTTGAAAAACGGCGTTGAACATTGTCTGCGGAAACAGCCGGAATCTCCTTTTATGTAAAGCGGGTTTCAAACCCGCTTTACGTCAAAATGAGAATTGCTGAAGACCTTTTAAAGCTATACACGCAGCAGTTCCATAATTTTTTCATACTCAAAATCATTTGCCATTTTTCCCAGCGCGTCCGAGGCGGAACGGTTATATCCGCCGATTTTCTCAATGATCGTGAGCATGAGTGTAAAGTCAATCTGCTCCGCGGCACGGATCAGTTCGATCAGCAATTCAGGGGGAATATCCCGGAAAGCCGCCCGGATTTGCTCAGAATCACTTTCGGACTCATTCTGCCCTTCCGCCGTTTTCTCATAGACAAAGAAGGCCGAAGCGGGGTCCGTCGCTCCCAAATGCGAACGAATCATATCAAACAGATCATATTCGCGAAAGGGTTTCCGCAGAAAATCGTCGCAGCCCTGAGACAGTGCAGTTGCCCGTTCATCTTCAAAGCTGCTTGCACTGACGAGAATAATTTTTGTCTCATGTCCCTGAGGCATAGAGCGGATCGCCTGCGTCGCGGCATAGCCGTCTTTGACAGGCATCCGCATATCCATAAAAATCATATCCGGGCGCCATGTCTGCCAGACCTCTGCGGCTTCCTGCCCGTTGACAGCTTCGCGCAGGTCAAACCCCAGAGGTCTGAGCAGAGAGACAAAGAGTCTGCGGTTGTCGTCGTTATCGTCTGCAATCAGCACACGAAAGCGCGGCTGTCCCGGGTCAAGACCGATCAATCGGGCTATGGCGGGTTTCACCCATCCCGCAGTTTTCCGTTCATCCCTGATTTCTGAGGTATCGCCGAATTTTGCCCGGATATGGAACCCGAATACGCTTCCTTTTCCGGCTTCGCTTTGAACAGCGATATCTCCTCCCATAAGCTGCACAAACTCGCGGCTGATGGGCAGTCCCAGTCCTGTGCCTTCCAGTGCCTGACGCCCGGTTTCGGTCTGGACAAAGGCTTCGAATACAGTATCCAGTTCATCTGCCGCTATGCCGGGTCCTGTATCCCCGATCTCGAAAGTGAGCAGGGGCAAGCCGGCGGCCTGCCCTGCAGCAGTTCCGGCACGCAGAGCAATACTTCCTTTTTCGGTAAACTTGACAGCATTGTTCAGCAGATTGATAAGCACCTGACGCAGTTTCACCTCATCGCCGCGGATAACTCTCGGAACATCTGCTGCATATTCGAAAACTACCTGCAATCCTTTGTCTCCTGCTCTGAGAGAAAACATATCTTTGAGATCATCCAAAAGACGATGCAGATCAAAATCTTTTTCGTTGAGCGTGACCTGTCCGGCTTCGATTTTGGACAGATCCAGCACCTGATTTATCAAAGTCAGCAGATGTTCGCCGCTGCGCTGAATGATGCCGAAATATTCCTCTTCTTCATTGCTATGGGATGAACGTGCCAGAATCCGTGTAAATCCCAGAATCGAATTCAAAGGCGTGCGGAGTTCATGAGACATATTGGCGAGAAATCCGCTTTTTGCCTGATTTGCAGCTTCGGCTGCTTCTTTGGCTTTTTTCAATTCGATTTCAGCATTTTTTTTGTCTGTAATATCACGGACAGACTCAATTGCGCCGATAATATCTCCTTCCGAATTTCTGAGAACAGAAGCATTTCCGAAAAGCCATGTCTGTTTACCCTGCAAATTCGGATAATAATGTTCAGCCGTCATTTTATCTCCGGCTCTTTGTATCTGACAATAGGTTTTTTCAATGTCTTCTTTGGGCTGAAGAACCAGATCAATCAGAATCGGCCGGCGTTTCCCGTAAAAGGGCATGGCGTATTCATAGTCGCCTTTGCCCAGTATTTCCTCTGCTTTTATGCCGGTCAT
>DYRK01001071.1 GCA_020718785.1 Desulfatirhabdium butyrativorans
ATATGAAAAAAATCCTTTTTATACTCATCCTTTTTTACCAGTTTGCCGGGTTTACCCAGCAACCCTGTTCGCTCTCAGTTCAATTTACTGATTACCAGATACGCGATCAATTGCATATCCAGGCATACCTTTCGGAAAACGACTTTGTGAAAGGTCAGCAGATGGTTGACAGTATTGATGCCCACAGCAACGGCTCCATATCTTTTGCCATACCCGCAGGGGTTCAACCCGGACTGCTGACGCTCTATCTTTATGCTGATAAAAATGGCGCAGGTAAACGGGTTCAGACCGACATATTATATGACGCCACTGGCGATATCAGACTGAGCACGAATCTCAACCATTTTGAAGACAGCCTGCAGGATATTTCAGGAGGTGTTAACACCGGATATCTCAGGTTCAAAAAGCAGAAAAAGTTTTTTGAAAGTTATGTACAGGCTTTAATCGGGATATACAATCAGACCAGAGACAGCGACCCTTTCAGGGAGAATCTGGCAGTGCAGATTGAAAAACTTCACTTGAACAAAAGCAGTTCTTTATTTCTGTGATCAGCAATACTGATCGGGATGCAGCTTCAAAACTTGCCCGCTGGGAGCTGCAATCGGTATTGTATAACTTCGAAAAGCCCGACAGTGAAAAGCTGAAGGAAAGCTTTCTGCAACGGTTCGATTTCTCTGATCCTATGCTTCAACGCTCAAAACTGCTTGAAACCATTGCCCAAAGCTATATGTTTTTATACCGGGATGAAGGCGCGGATGCAGGCCGACAGCAGGATATGGCAATAGTGGCCATTACAAACCTGATGGATAAGCTGAGGGTAAACCCTGAAGTTTCGGCCGGTATGGCCCAACTGATGGCAAGGGATTTCATGCAGGCCGGCCTCGATCACATCGCCCTTTTTGTTCAGGAAAACTATATGTCAGCGGAGGAAGGATGCCACAACAGCCGGACTAAGGAGGAAATTCTTGCAGATATTGAAGCTCTCAAACTCACCCAACCCGGTATGCCTGCCCCGGAAATGATCATTGATACTAAAAGATACGGAAAATTAACCGATATTGATTCCGGAATCACCCTGATTATTTTTTGGGCCGACTGGTGCAGCCATTGCAAACAGGTTCTGCCACAATATCAAAGCTTCCTCGAAAAGATTGATGGCGTAAAGGTAATCGCCATCGCCCTGGATGAGGATGAAAATCTTCTGGAAAAAGCAGAAAGCAGGTATCCGGGCTGGTTGCATGTACAGGCGCCCGGAAAATGGGACGATCCTTTGGTAAAACAATGGGCGGTTCATGCCACACCTACAAGCTTTATTCTTGATAAA
>DYRK01001072.1 GCA_020718785.1 Desulfatirhabdium butyrativorans
ATATTATTTTTTGATAAAAAAGTCAACTAAAATCTTTTAAGTAAGGGAATATAATCCCCCGGACAGACACATAGCGAAGAAGGTCGGCGGCACTGTCACCGAGAAGTATCTAAAGAAGCTCTCAAACAGTTAAAAATAGCGGAAAAAACAGATGAAGCCGAAGCAGTGCATCGGCTGATATCTAAACAAGGAATACAATCTGTCAAACAGATTGTGAATGCGGCGAGAGCGGCGGGGTTGGGGAAATGACAGATACATCTCTGATCGAAACAGTATCGAAACTAGAAGGGCTGCCTGCTTGGGAGCCGTTGATCGGTCCATGTGGTATCACTCTGGAATTTGGTTCCAAGCTGAATATTTTCAAAGGTCTTGAGAGCGGAGATTTTTCCTTATGGGCACAGTGCGAAATAAAAGTGAGCGGACACGGCAAACTCCGGTATCCGCGTTGCTATCCGGTTAAAGAAGATCAGGAACTGCTTGATCCCTTTATCATTACTCCTGCGATAATGAAAGCAGCTGTTGATGAAAAAGACAATTCTCTGCGGCTGCTTCTTCATGAAGATGTTCTTCTGAGTGTCTATCCGGCGGAAAACGAAGATGACGGATGCTGGCTGCTTTTTGACCATACACAGACTTATACCCGGACATATATAGTTACCCGACGGGAAATCAGGATTGAGACTGCGACCGTATAGATCATGGAATCGTAAGCAGATCGGCGTGGTTAGGATTCCTGACGGGAGCAACAATTTATACGCTTCGGATATAGTCGGCGCCCTGATTTCTGAAGAATAAGACCGAAGATTCGGATGTGAGGGGTATGACTGCTCTTCCCGGGGCGAACTCCTGAGCGTGACGCTGCCTGACGGGAGGCTCATCGAATATGTGCATGACCCGCTGGGCAGACGCATTGCGAAGAAGGTGAACGATGTTGTCGTGGAGAAGTACCTCTGGCAAAGCCTGACACGGTTGCTGGCTGTGTATGATGGCTTTGATAATCTGATCATGCGCTTCGGGTATGCGGACGCACGGATGCCCGTGGCGATGACGAAAGCCGGCGTGAAATATTACTTGGCGTATGATCAGACCGGCACGCTGAAAGCCGTTGCAAATGCTTCGGGGAATGTGCTGCTGAAGAGAGAATATGACTCTTTCGGAAATATTCTCAATGAAGAAAATTCTCTTCCGTTTGCAGTGCCTTTCGGCTTTGCCGGCGGGCTGCACGACAGAGATATGGGGCTTGTGCGCTTCGGCTACAGAGACTATGATCCGGAAACGGGACGCTGGACGGCGAAGGACCCCATTGGCTTTGCAGGCGGTGATA
>DYRK01001073.1 GCA_020718785.1 Desulfatirhabdium butyrativorans
TCGGCAATCATAAATTTTTGTCTGTCTGTAATCAACAAAAAAATAAAAAAATAGGTTTCGATAAAAAGTAAAGCGGGTTTCAAACCCGCTTTACTCCCTCACCCGTGGGAATGAGAACGAAACGAGAAGAATTTAACGCAGAGCGGGTTTGAAACCCGCTTTACTTTTTCCGAAATTTTTTCAAAAAAGATTGTATCTGTCTCAATTTTAAATTATATTCAGGATGTTCTGCTATTCAATGAAAACAGAAAGGGGTTATCAATGAGTGCATTTGTGTTGGTTTTCTGTGTCGCGCTGCTGATTATCGTTTCCGCCATTCATCAGTGGAAACTGATGATATTGCTGGTGATTCTGTTTGCGGCAAGCGCGGGGGCATTGGTCTGGTACACGGCTAAAATAAATCCGGATACTGCTGTAAGAAAAGAAATCGAAAGCCTTCATATTGTCTTTGGGAGCGAAAAAAAAGCTTTGCTCAAGGACTTGGAATTTCAGGAAATTATGAGAAAAAAATACGGGCTTGTCATCAAAGGAACAAAAACAGACGCGCTTGCGGTTCCTGAAGGCGACCTTCAGGGCATAGACGGTTTCTGGCCCTCCGGTGCCTGGGCTGAAGAATTGTTTAAGCTCAAATATCCGGAATTGCCTTATAAAACGCATACCGTGTTTAACACGTCTCTGGTCATCTATTCATGGGCTGAAGTGCTTGAAGAACTGATAAACTGCGGGGTTGTGGAAAAAAAGAACGGGCGGTACGTGATCCCTGATATGAAAAAATTCCTGAGTTTGGAAGAACAGACATATCAATCCCTGAGAATACCGCGGCTGCAGGGTCCGATTTCCGTTCAGTCCGCGGATCCCAAACAGGATACATCAGGGCTGCTTTTTATAGGAGCAAGGGCTGTTGTTTTGAACCGCGGCACTATTCCGGATGAAAAAGAAATCGCCCGTATCTTGCCTGAAATACTGAAAATCTGTAAAGGCATGGGAAAAGCGGAAAGTTCGGCAGATATTCTTTTTGACCGCTACATCAAACAGGGACAGTCGCGGTATCCCATGATTTCCGGCTGCGAGAATCAGGTGATCGAATATTATAATATTTTTCCCAGATATCAGGAAATGATCCGCACACAAATCCGGGTGATCTTTCCCGAACCTGCTGTTTTGAGCGAACATCCTTTCATTGCCCTGACAAAAAAAGGCGAACTGCTTCTGACCGCGCTGCAAGACCCGGATATACAAAAACTTGCATGGAAAAAATTCGGATTCCGCTCCGGTGCTGAAAATGATCCGGGCGATCTGAAAGCGATAGGTTTGCCGGAACA
>DYRK01001074.1 GCA_020718785.1 Desulfatirhabdium butyrativorans
TTTCTTCTGCATAAGCCGGGAGCCGAATATCTATTTTAACAGATGCCTGTCCGGGGTTCTGACAGCGGTCATCGGCGTCGAATTCGGCACAGCCTTCTATCTCAAAGCTGATCGGTTCCGTTTTTCCCAATTCAAGCCTTGTATCAGGAAGGATACTATCATCACTGCCCAAATTCGCAAGCATTTTTTTAACTGAAGAGGTCTTTTCGGAAATGACGGCGCACGGCGTGTTTTCCGGATTAAGGATCACATCAAACTGACCGTTTCTGACGCTGATCTTCCTGCTGTTGTCGTTTTCAAGCGTCAGGATAACCGTCAGCACCCAGGGAGATGCGGTCACACGCAGCGCATTCACAGCTTTTACAGAGATGCTCTCTGAAAGTATCGTCAAATCCCTGCTGTATGACAGGCTGAACATGCTGAAAAAGAATATAAAGGATATGCCTATAACCGCAGTGATTTTCATTCAAAAAATTCCCTTTTTCCATCCGCCGGATTTCAACTGCCTGACTTCTGTTAATCAGAATTTTATAAAAAAATTATTACAAAAAAAATTATTTTTTGTCAATATGATGTTTATCCTCTTATTTTTTATAAAAAAACTTTGCATTTCATATTGTGGAATAAACATTCTTTTTTGTTGCTTTTTTTTCTGCCCTTTGATATTTGTCTTTTTTAAAAAAAATTCAAATTTTAATTTTTTTTCAGAAAGGACAATTTTATGCAAAAACAGACTGAAATATGCGTGTTAATTATGGCAATTCTGGCGACGGCATTTTCCGTCGGAAACAGCGAGGATGTGAATCTGATAGACAAGATCGAGATTGTCGCCATCAGAAGCATGAATGTTCAGTCAAACATGCTGAACCTTGTTACGGAAATCAAAAATACCAATAAAGAAAAGGTAAAACTCAGTGAGGGAAGCTTCATATTTTATCTCAGAATCAACAAAGACAGAGAAGAATCACTTGCGGCAAATGAAGAACTCGGAACCGACAAGAGAAGCAGAGAGATAATTCTGGAAACTGCGGAAGATTTGAAAGCGGAAACCGGCTCGGAAAACAATGAGGTGATATTTGAAATTCCGCTCGGGAAAAATAATGCTGCCGCCATCCGCTCGATGGATCGCATCCTCAATGCCATCGGAGACCCTGTCAGAAATGATCCTATCTTTTATATCAACGGGAATTTTTATTTAGGTGTAAAATCAGACAAAGGATGGAGTTCGGTCAAAGCAAAAGTCAACTGGGTGTTCAGACCTGAATTTCAAAACAAAGTGCTGCTGGAAGCCTCTTTGGAACTGCCGGTTCCGGATTTCC
>DYRK01001075.1 GCA_020718785.1 Desulfatirhabdium butyrativorans
GGTTTTCAAACCAGTTCCATCCATGCGACTAACTCCGGCTTCGCACCGACCGGCGCCTGCACATCTCTGAGACAAGTATTCCTGATATGCTTTTCAACAGATTTCCGGGCTTCCGCCAATCGGCTGACGCCCTGTTCAGCGCTTCTTTCCGTGTCCGGGAGACAGCGCACGGCTGCCCATGTCTCTTCAAGAATCTCGCTGATTTCGGCATGTTTTTCATTCCTTAGGAAATACCATCTTATCTCTCCTGAAAGATGTTCTCCGGGTTTATATTTCACGTTCTTTACGGAAAAAATATCCTCCGCCGCAGAGCTGATCACCGGCGGCATCCGGTAACACAGAAACAGTCCGGGACTCGGATTCGGCGGGATACGGTCAATCACATCCCCTTCCCGGTTCAGAACCGGACCGAAGCCTGCTCCGGTTTTTTTCCCTGAAAACAGCCGCTTGGGAACTTGACTCAATACTTCCCGGATGTCCGGAATTTTCGAGACGATCCGCTCTCTTTCAAGGCGCATGAGTTCTTCAGCCGATTCTTTTCGTTCATATCGCTCGTTAAACAGTTTCATTGCCATATCCGGATCATCCGGCGTGAGCAATGCGCCTTCGATGCCCAATGTCTTGTTGATTCTCAGAATTTTGCCGTCCAATTTCTGTTTCAGATGCAGCAGGTCTTCCAGTTCTGCCGGCGGCAGAAAATTCCAGAAAAACACCTTGCCTTTCAGCCATGCCGGACGCTTTATTTTCTTTTCAATATCAGGATTCAGCCGCCGGTCCGCCCTGCCGATGCGCTGCATGAGACGAACCGGATTCCAATGGAGATCATAATTGATGAGCAGACAGGCATCCTGCAAATTCAGTCCTTCGGACAGCACATCCGTTGAAATGAGAATATCAATAGGATCGGCAAGGCATCGGTAAAGTTCCTCAGAGTTATCCGAACAGTTGTAATACGGCGCAAACCGCCTGATAATCATTTCCCGGTTTTTCACATTTCTGCCGCTGTCAACCTGCTCCGCTCTTTTGAAACCGGCCCGAATCAGTTGCTTTGCTACATACCGGGCTGTATTTCTGAATTCGCTGAAAATGATGATCTTCTGGTTTTTCAACAGATTATCTTCATTCAGATGTCGGATAAGCTTTTGAAGCTTATCATCTTTTTCAGGGTCTTCTTTGACTCCTTCCTGTCCTTTGAAGTAAAAGCGGCGGTAGATTTTACTCAGAAAATCTGTCAGCCGGTTCATATCCTCTAAAACATCATCCAAAAGATGATCCATGTCGTGAAGGTCAGGGTCAAAAAATTCTGCAAACTCCGGGA
>DYRK01000355.1 GCA_020718785.1 Desulfatirhabdium butyrativorans
ATGCAGAAATCCGGAGTGCAAAAATTCCTTTTTTGCACGGTGAGAAGTGAGAAATAAAATAATGACCGGCTTTTTGATTCAGGAGGATATCATGTTCAGGAATTTGAAATTGGGGATTAAAATAGGACTGGGCTACGGATTAGTCGGACTTATACTGGCAGGATCAATCCTTGCCACACTTTGGCAGGTGAGACGTACCGAGGAAACGGTCAACCGTCTTGTTGATCTCAGATCGCCTACAGCCCAGTCAAGCCTTGTTCTGCTCAACGGCATCAGTCAGTCGGCTTCGGCATTGCGTAGCTGGATTATATTGGGAGATAATGTTTTCAGGGAAGAACGGACAGCCGCGTGGACCACGCAGATTGAGCCTTCTGTCAATATGCTGAAGGAGCTTTCTGCCGGCCGGACAGACGGAGACGACATCGCTCATCTCAACGCTGTTATCTCAATGACAGAGCAGATCAATAACGATCAGAAACAGGTAGAAAATATTGCTCATACGGTTGACAATACCCCTGCAACAAAAATTCTGCTTGAAGAGGGGACGCCGCTTATTGAAATTCTGACCGCAAGCATCAGCAAAATGATAGATATCGAGCAGACTCTTGAGGCTACGGCGGATCGCAAAATGCTGCTCGGTATGATGGCCGATGTGCGGGGAAGTGTCGGGTTAGGCGCTGCTGCTATCCGGGCATACCTGATTTCCGGTGATGAAAAATTCAAAAAAGAGTTCGAAGAGTTATGGCAGAAAAATACCGCACGGTTTGATGCGCTTCGTGCGGATTCCGGACTTATGACTCCGGAACAGCATGAACTTCTGCATACATTTGCCCAAGCCAGAGACAGACTGTCGCCGCTTCCGGCAAAAATTTTTGAAATCCGGGGCGGCGAGGAATGGAATCTTGCACATAACTGGCTGGCGAAAAAAGTGATCCCTGCGGCAAACACAATAAAAGGTCATCTTGATGCCATGATAGCGATTCAGAAAAAATTGGTTCAGGAAGATCAGGAAAAACTGAAACTTCAGACAAGGCTTCTGAAGACAGCGGAATGGATTCTGCTGATTGCCGGCATCACCTTGTGCAGTCTTTTGGCTTTCTTTATTACCAGAGGCATTACCTGTCCATTAGGCGAAGCCGTGGAGGTGGCGGAGCGATTGGCACGGGGAGACCTTACCATGGTGTTTGAGCCTGAAACAACCGATGAAACCGGTCTGCTGCTCGGTGCTATGAAACTTATGGTAGTCAATCTCCGTGAAGTGATAAAAAATCTGGTAGGGACCGTCAGCACCTTATCCGCCGCGTCAGAATCATTGTCCTCTGTTTCGTCACAGATGGCTTCGTCTGCCGAAGAGACAAATATTCAGGCCGGCACTGTTGCCGCTGCATCTGCTCAGGTCAGTGAAAATGTCTCACGGGTCGCGTCCGCCGCGGAACAGTCCAGCGCATCCATATCCGACGTCGCGTCCATGACCGAAGAAATGTCTTCTATTTTTGAAAATATGGTGATGTTCTCGAAAAAGACATCCGATAATGTCAGAAATATGGCTCTGTCCAGCGATGAAATTTCTGCCGGTATTCACAATGCCGCGTCGGCAGTGGCAGAAATGACTCTCTCATTGAACGAAGTTGCAAAGCATACGAATCAGGCACATCGTGTATCACAGAACGCGGACCGCCTCGCCCGCGAAGTAGGCCTGAAAATGGAGGCATTGGAATCAGCCTCAAAACAGATCGGGAAAATTGTCGAAGTGATCAAAGATATTGCGGATCAGACCAATATGCTGGCTTTAAATGCAACCATAGAAGCAGCCGGAGCCGGAGATGCAGGCAGGGGATTTGCAGTAGTGGCAGGCGAAATCAAAGAACTGGCAAAGCAGTCCGCAAACGCGACCGATGAAATTGCCGATCAGGTCGGGCATATTCAGAAAAGCACTGACGAAGCAGTCGGGTCCATCGGAGATATCAGCAAAATCATCGCGGAAATAGCAGGAATCAATCAATCCATCGCGGCTTCCGCT
This sequence comes from Desulfatirhabdium butyrativorans, assembly GCA_020718785.1. GTDB lineage: Bacteria > Desulfobacterota > Desulfobacteria > Desulfobacterales > DYRK01 > DYRK01. The sequence continues at coordinate 2,021 of DYRK01000355.1, forward strand.
GAGGAACAGACTGCCACAGCTAATGAGATTTCAAAAACGATATCGAATAATGCCGTATCCGTGAAAAATGTTGCTGAAAAAGCTAATGAATCTGCAAGGTTAGTGGAAGAAATCGCCAATTCCACCAATGAAACATCAAAGACAGCACGGGAAGCAGCCCGCCAGATAGACGAAGTTACAAAAGGCGTGAAAGATGTTGCCGAATCTTCCGGGGAGGCGGCTGTAGGCGTAGAAGAGATTTCAGAAAATATCCGGGGAATAAGCACTGCCTCGAAAGAAACCGCGGAAGGCGCGGCACGGACAAATACTGCATCCAAAGAACTTGCAAAAACTGCCGAGGTGCTTTCAGGGCTTGTGAAACGGTTTAGTTTATAAGTGAGAAGTGAGAAGTGAATATTTCTCACTTCTCACTTCTCATTTCTCACTTTCCTCATACCTCATCCGGCAGTTCCTCTTCAAGCCGTCGCAGGCGGGGATATCCGTAAGCAATGACTGTCGTTGATACAGAGAGTATGCCCATGACCGTGAACATGAGAGCAATGCCCCGTCCCGGTCCTGTGCCGATAATCTGTCCCAGAGTCCCGGCAAGAGGACCGTTGACCGCCATCAGGGGTTCGAAAACATAGTCGGCCAAAGGACCTGCAATGAGATAACTCAGCGGGAAGCATGAGGTGGAAATCATTCTTTCCATGGCAATGACTCTGCCCTGAACACCCGGAGCGACTTTTTTCTGCCAGATCACCTGACCGCAGGAGTTGATGACAGGGATGCTGAACAGGTAGAGAAAAGCAGAACCTGCCAGCAGCAGAATATTCCTGTGAAAGCCGACGATCAGAATGCTCATGCCGGCAAGCAGGGAAAAGACAAAGATGGCCCGGATGAGCTGTTTCGGTCCGCCGGATATGCTCATCAGCAGGCTGCCTGACAGCATCCCAATACCGCCTACGCTCAGAATGCTTCCGAGTACGGTCGAGGAATTGAAAGAAAGCACCAGCGGTGTGACAAGCACAATGACTATTTCCTCAAAAAAGCTGGTGGCAGCAAAAAAAATCATCAGTCCGAACATCCCCGGGCGTTCCGTGATATATCGCCAGCCATAGACTGCTTCCTGCAACAGATTTCCCTTGCCGGGTTCCTTGCCGCGGCTGAGAGGGACATCGGGAATACGGACAGACATCAGGGTAATGAGGGCAAAGAGAAAGGTAAGAAAATCAATCAATATGATGCCCTGAATCCCTATGATTCCCATCAATACGCCGGCAAGTAAGGGAGACACGATCTGGGAAACAGCATCTGCCGATTGTATCATGCCTCCGGCTCTGCCCAGTTGCTCTTTGGGTACGATGAGGGTTGTCGCGGCAATAAATGCGGGACGCTGAAAGGCTGTAAAAGAAGAACTCACGGCATTGAATATACAGATATGCCAGATTTCGAGGCTTCCCCAAAACAGCAGCAATACCATTGCAAGCGTACAGAGACCCGCGCCGGTATCGCTGAGAATCATCCCCCATCTGCGGTTCCATCGGTCTGCCAGCACGCCGGCCAAAGGGGAAAGCAGTATATAGGGCAGCATGTTGCTGATAGAAATCAGTGAAAACTGAGTAACCGAGCCTGTGCGCTGATAAACCCATACTCCCATCGCGAAACCGGTAAGTCCTGAACCTATAAGGGAAATCTGCTGTCCGAACCATATCAGGAGAAAATGCCGCATTCCCCTGTCTCTGTTTAAATGAGTCATCTTTTTTTCCGTCAGTATTCGGGGTCTCTTACTATAGGGTGTTTGAAAAGTAATTGAGTAAAAAACTATGGACAAAAACGAATCTCCGTGATAAAAAGTCGATCTTTTATATAATCTGTTGATAGAAAAGGAAATTTGATATGTCCCGCAAACCTTGCCCGACCGGTCTTACCGGAGAGCAGCGGATCGGTTCCGACTATAGGACGTTCTCCCCGGAGACTCCATGCGGAGGTAACAGTTGCTGCCGATTGAAAAATAGCCTCATCTGTAAAAAAAAACCGTGTCTGAGGCTCATTGTCCATCCGGTTCCCGAGTTCTTCCTGAAACTTTTTCTGAAGCTCAGGGTCTGCACGGCGATCCTTCGTTCCCGGTTTCTGCCATGAACATCCGGCCGGAGAATCCCGATTCATTCCGTCGGTGCAGCCATGTCAGGACAGTATCGGTATCCCTGTGAACAATTCCGGCGATTTCGGACGGACGATACCCTTTCAATGATAAGAGAACAATCAGCAGACGTTCTTCCGACCGTCCGTCAGAGGCAGTCCGGTAAGCTGCTTCGACCGCCGAATGACCGTTATTTTCAAAGGGTTTTGCAAAATAAGGAGCAGGCATGTTTTCTTTCCTTTCAATTATATAAATGTTGCTGACTGACAGTTAATGAGTAATATATTATTTTTTGATAAAAAAGTCAACTGAAATGTTTCAAGTACAGGAATACAATAAAATATCATGTCGGCGCCAGGGTGGGCATTTCATGCCCACCCTACAATGTAATAAGACAAGGCATAATGAAAACATCTTTCAGCATTGCAAAAAAGATATGGCTCAGTCTGGCAATCTTAGTTTCAGGTTATCTGATTTCAATGATTGCGGGATTTCTTCTCGGGCAAAACACGGAATCTCGTCTCCGCTGTGTTTATGACCATGATCACGGTTTCCGAGCTGAAAAGAATCATAAAAGACGACGGCTGCCATGACCCTGCGGAGATTCTGAAACAGCTGAACGTCATTGTCAAAACCACGCTTCATCAGGATACGGCTTATGCGGTTTCCGATTACGGAATGGATATCGGCATCGCCAGAGCCGTCCGTATCGAATCCCCCGCATTCGGCTTTCAGGCTTCGGAACTGATTTTTGCCGGAGCAAAACAGTCCCTGTTTTATGTGCATAAAGGTGAAGTAAAAGTTATTGCAGGCGACAGGCAGAGCATCGGATACAGACGCTCGGACCTGAATTTCAATTTTACCGACCGCACGATCCGCATTGAAAAAAGAACGGTTTTTTATATGACCACCGACGGATTTACCGATCAGTTGGACGGCGCTGACCGCCGGTTCGGGACCAGAAGATTCAGGGAACTGCTGAAAGAAATCGCTCCTCTGCCCTTTGAGAAACAGCGGGAAATGCTGCTTGAGGCATTCAAAATCCATAAGGGAGACAGGCAGCGGCAGGATGATGTAACAGTGGCGGGTTTCGGATTTTAGAATTTTCTCTCTCGCTTCAGGCTTCGGCTTGGGAACGAGGAAAAGAACAAACAAAAGGAGGAGTTATGAAGATCGGAAGGAATCGGCTGAGGATACTGTGCGCGGCAGCCGCGATGGTTGCCGGGCAGGTAATTTTTTCGGAGGCAAGAAGTCTCGAAGACATTCGAAAGACAAAAGAGATTCGCATCTGCATTGCCTACCCCTATAATCCCTTTGTGAAACTGGAATCACCGGAGGATTGCCGCGAAGACTGCAAATTCAGCGGAATTTTCTATGAAGAGAGTCTGGCTTTTGCAAAAAGTATCGGGAGCGATATTCGGCCTGAATTTGTCCGTGTGGACTGGGATGAGCAGTTTTTCAACAAGGAGGGAAAAACGGTTATAGAGGAAAGCTATACGCCCGAGCTGCTCGCTTCGGGCAGATGCGATGTCTATCCCAACAATCTGACGAAAACCGACTGGCGGGAGAAAAAAATGGATATTGTCACTCTGTATCCGAGCCGCATGATGGTTATTGTCCATAAGTCTCTGAAGAATCAGTTCAAAAGTCCGGCAGATCTGGCAGGAAAAACCGTGCTTCTGGAAAAGGACACCTCGTATCAGACATGGCTGGAGGAGCAGAATAAGACCGTTTATGCGGCAAACCCTGTCAAGATCGAATTTATGCTTGAAACTCCGGCATTGGAGGCTGTCAATTCGGGCAGAGATGCTTTTCTGCTCACGGATGCGGATTTTGCGATATGGGGAACCCGCAATAACTTCAAGAATGCTGTTGCAGTATTTCCCATAGGTCCGGCCTGTGAAATCGGCTGGGCTTTCCGCAAAGAAGACAAAGACCTTCAGGCTGCGGCGCAGAATTTTTTCGACAGCCAGCGGGGAAATTCCGGCTCTGTGCTGAACACGATCTGGAAGAATTATTTCGGAAGAAGTCTGACAGAGTTCATCGCATTGATTCTCTC
>DYRK01000356.1:0-4874 GCA_020718785.1 Desulfatirhabdium butyrativorans
GGGGCGGAGAGAGGGATATTTTGATGAATCAAAGTATCTCCTCTCAAAATTTTACATTATAAAGTTTGTCCAACCCGAAAAAAAGGAGGTACTCATGGCGCGTCAGAATTTTCGTTTCAAATCAGTATGGTGTAAGGCTGTCTGTCTGTTTCTCCTCTTCAATGTGTTTTTCCTGCTCGGAGGCGTATTCTCTCAGGCATGGGCGGCGGGTCCCTTTGCCTATATTCTCAATGAATCGAATAACACTGTCAGAGTGATAGACACGAGCGATAATAGTGTTGCTGGCAGCGTGGCAGTGGGAAAACACCCTATTGGTGTGGCAGTCAATCCGGTCGGAACGCGAGTTTATGTAAGCAATTATGAGAGTAACAATGTAAGCGTCATAGACACCGCCAACAACAGCGTTGTGGCCACCGTGGCTGTGGGAAATAACCCTATTGGCGTGGCAGTTAATCCGGCCGGAACACGAGTCTATGTAACCAATTGCAGTACCAGTGACAGTGTTAGCGTAATAGATACGAGCAACAACAGCGTGGTAGCTACTATATCGGTGGGGAATGATCCTCATGGCGTTGCGGTCAATCCGGCCGGGACGCGCGTCTATGTTTCCAATACTGAAAGTAACAATATCAGCGTGATAGACACCAGTAACAACAGCGTTGTAGCAACCGTAGCGGTGGGAACAAGACCTGTAGGCGTGGCAGTCAATCCGGCAGGCACGCGTGTCTATGTGGCTAATGAAGGGGTTTATGTGACCAGCACTATTGTCAGCGTGATAGACACCAGCAATAATACTGTGGTATCCACTGTGACTGTGGGAAATAACCCCTGTGGTCTGGCGTTCAATCCGTCCGGGACGCGGCTCTATGCGGTCAATGTTAATAGCAGCAGTGTCAGTGTGATAGACCCCAGCAACAACAGTGTAGTGGCTACTGTGGCGGTGGGGGGTCTCCCTCATGGCGTTGCGGTTAATCCAGCGGGGACACGAGTGTATGTGGTCAACTGGAATGGTTCTGTCAGCGTAATAGATACCAGCAACAATACTGTAGTTACCACTATAGCGGCGGGAGGGACTTCCTATTCGTTGGGACAGTTCATTGCACAGGCATCCGTGTCCGGTGTGACTCGTATATTGCCCTCATGTTATGCAGCCGGAACCAATCTCACCGTAACGATCAATGCCACGCCCGCGTCAACCACCGGCACTTATGCGATTGAAGAAACGCCGCCTGCGGGCTGGACCGTTTCCAATATCAGCGACGGAGTACTCTATTCGGGAATCATCAAATTCGGTCCCTTTTTTGACAACACTGCCCGCACCCTGACCTACGATGTCACTCCTCCGGCAACAGCAACCGGAGATAACACTTTCGCCGGAACCGCATCTCAGGACGGCGTAAGCACAGCCGTTGCCGGACAGACCGTCATCTCTGCCTGTCCGCTCTATCATCCCGCCGATACGAATAAAGATTTCGTCATTTCAATGGACGAACTCACGGCTTACGGCGCGGCGTGGAAAAAGGGGACGGCATGGAGCATCGAACCGAATCCGATTCCGCTGGATTATGTCATCCGTGCGGCAACCCTCTGGAAAAAAGGCGGAAAATACAAAATTGATTTCACCGCGGGAACTTATCCGGCGTGCTGGCTGACTGTCTCAAAACGGTCTGCAAGAACAGACCGTGACGGGGAATCTTCGGCTGTGAGGCATCTGCCGGAAGTTTACAAAGCAGGCGAGGCCTTTGAGGTATCTGTCTCGGTGACGCCCGCCTCCGGTGTGGACGCCTACGGAATCGAAGATCAGATACCTTTGGGCTGGACAGCTTCGGGGATGAACGAGGGCGGCTCATTTGACGCGGCTGCTTTCAAAGTGAAATTCGGACCTTTTATCACCGATCAGGCAAAAACGCTGACTTATCAGGTCACGCCCCTTGCCGATGCCAAAGGCGCATACACATTCGCCGGAACCGCCTCTTTTGACGGCACCGACAGCCCGCAGATTACAGGAGATATTTCTGTAACAGACATCCTGCCCGGAGACCTGAACAGCGATCTCAAAGCCGATCTGAAAGATGCGGTTACTGCCTTGCAGATTGCCGCTGCGACACAGCCCCCGCCGAATGCGGCTTTGGCTGCGGATGTGAACAGAGACGGGAAAATCGGTACTGAGGAAGCGGTGTTTGCTCTGGAGAAAGCAGCAGAATAATCGTAGGGGCATGTCGGCGACATGCCCCTGTTTCCATTTACGCAACGCCATTCTCGCGAAAGCGGAAAAAACTGCATAGAGAGTATTTGAAAAGTATAGTCAGTCCCGTCAGGGACGGTTGAAAATAGCCCGGCAATTCATTGCCGGGAAAAATTTCCCCGGTTCTCTCCGCCCATAATCCCGGCAATAAATTGCCGGGCTATTTTCAGATGTCCCCACGGGACAGGGGCATGTCGCCGACATGCCCCTACAATTCATCGGGATTTTTTTCATTTCGGCATTCCTCCAAACCATCTTTATAGCGTTTGTTTCCGTACCAGAGAACCTGCCTGATAATGCCGCGGATCATACGGACTTCTTTTGCCCGGATTTGCAGGCGGGTGAAAAAATGCCGCAGATTGTTTATCCAGTAATCGGGATTTTCAGTATTGATATAGCTGATTCTCACCAATATATCTTTCAACTGCTCATACATTCCGTCCAATTCATGGCGTTCCGCGAGACGCGGCGAAAATCTTTGTTTTTCCTCCTGACCCGCTGTAAAAAGTTCATAGCACATCACCATCACAGCCTGAGCCAGATTCAGAGAAGAAAATTCGGCAGTGGGAATATTGACCAGTAAATGACAGAGGCGGATATCTTCGTTGGACAGCCCGCGGTCTTCGGGACCGAAAACGACAGCTACCTGATTTTCCTGAGAAACAGAGATGAGATGCCGCGACAGTTCTCCGGGATTGTAAACCATTTGACGCTCTCCGCCCAGCCGTGCAGTTGTTCCCACGACATAATTATAAGGCGCGAGTGCTTCTTGCAGTGTGTCATAAACATACATTTCTTCCACCACATCTGCCGCGGCATGGGTTGCCATTTTCAGCACGCGAGTCAGATCGCAGTTTTCGGGAGCCACCACCGCCAATTTTCGGATACCCATGTTCCGCATTGCGCGGGCAGCAGCACCGATATTTTCGGGATACCGCGGTTTTTGCAGCACAACAGAAATATTATTGAGATTGATTCCGCTCATTCTTCTGTATATTCCTCTGAATATAATCAGGCATTTATATTTACAGGAGTTACGCAGTTGCATGATTTTTTTTCTCGTTCCCAAGCCCCAGCTTGGGAACGCGTCTGCGCCCGAAGCCCTGGCTTCGGGCAGTCTCCCGTCACGGGAAGCCGGGGCTTCCCCGGCAAGTGCGTTCCCAAGCCGGGGCTTGGGAACGAGAAAGGTAAGGAGGAGTGCTGAAATGAAATTTTAGCACATTTTGGCACTCCGGATGAATCTCATTTTCTAATGATAATGGTAATCTTCAAAGTCTGGAATTTCCTGTTTCAGAAAATCTCCCATTTTTTTGACGATATTGTTTTCAATCTGACGTACGCGCTCCCGCGAAATATGATACTGCTCGCCGATTTCCTGCAATGTGACCGGTGTTTCTGTGAAAATACGCCGGTCAAAGATATCAAGCTCTCTTTCGTTGAGTTTTTTTCTGAAATCCGATACCTTGTCACGCATCATATCCTGAACCTGCTTTTTTGCCACCCTGTCCTCGGCAGATTCGCTGTCCGCGCTTAACATTTCGATGCCTTTGGTATCCGAATCCCCATCGCTTATCGGCGCGTCCAAAGAAACATCCCATCCGTCAAGCCGCTGCTCCATCTCCACGATTTCATTTTCTGTTACGCCCAGACGTTCAGAAAGGAGCTTGGTTTCAGGATCAAATCCCTGCTCGATCAGTTTCTGTTTTTCTTTGTTCAGTTTGAAAAAAAGTTTCCGCTGTGCCTGAGTGGTCCCGATTTTCACGAGCCGCCAGTTATCCATAATGAATTTAATAATATAAGCCTTTATCCAGAAAGACGCGTAATATGAAAATTTGATATTTTTATAAGGATCGAAATTTTTCACAGCCATCATCAGCCCGATATTTCCTTCCTGAATCAGGTCCAAAAGATTCTGCATCCAGACCCGCTGAAATTCCAGCGCAATCTTGATGACGAGTCTCAGATTGGATGTGACAAGGCTATATGCCGCGTCTGTGTCGCCATCTTCCTGAAATCTGACAGCAAGTTCTTTTTCCTGTTCACGCGTCAGCAGACTGTACTTCCGGACATCCGCAAAATAACGCTGGAGCGGATCAAATTTGACGAGGCTCATATCCGATGCCGGCGTTTCATTTTGAGTCGGCGGTGCTATTTTTTTTTTCATTTTGAAAATATCCTTTAAAATTGATTTATTATATGATATATAAATTAAAATTGTCTTTTGTGATAATGTCGTCTGCCGATAATTAAAGATTTTAGGATTTATGCACTTGATTTTTCCTGATTGATTGGCGTTTATCAGCGTCCGTTAGCGGTTAAAAAACCATGAACTCCTAGAACTTATAAACGTTAAGGGTCAGACGTGCAACCGAAAATTCTTTTTTTCTTTACATTGATTATAACTTTCTGTTATAATTTAATTTTTTTATATATCCGTATCGGACGGAAATTGTCAAGATTTTTTTTTGAAAATCATCGCCGCCCGTCCCGCTGCGGAAGCAGGAATCCATTTTTCATAAGGGACGCAGCGGATTCCTGCGTAATATGAGCTGTAAAAATAATGAACCCGGAAATCCGGATACGGAAATAAAGAATCAAGTCTCCTCTTGACTCTTAGTTCCAAATATCT
>DYRK01000356.1:4974-6199 GCA_020718785.1 Desulfatirhabdium butyrativorans
CCGGATACGGAAATAAAGAATCAAGTCTCCTCTTGACTCTTAGTTCCAAATATCTTATGAAAACCATATTTATGGACAAAAATATATCTTTATCCGATTATTATCGGCAAATGGAAGATGGAAATATTGTGCTTGGTTTCAAAGGCCCGATTTCCGACAGTCTGCTGGTCGGCATAGAGAATATGATTAAAGCAAGGCTCAGGGATAAGAAGGAAGCATCCGAGATCATCAAAAAAGTTTTCTCAGTTTTTGTGGAACTCGCACAGAATGTCTGTTTCCATTCCGCGGACAGAGGCATGGGTATCCTTGTGATCAGAGACTGCGAAGACTGCTATGAGATAAGTTCCGGAAATATGATAGGAAAATCGGAAATTGCCCCGCTTGGGGACAGAATCCGTCATATCAACAGCCTTGAAAGCTCCGAACTGAAAAAATTCTATGTCAGACGGCTGAGAAGCCCCATGAGGAGCGGGAAAAGCGGCGGAAATGTCGGTCTGATCATTATTCTCCGCCAGTCGGGAAATCCCATCTGTTTTGCTGTTCATCCGGTTGACGAAGCACTCAGTTTTATTGAAATCCATGTAAAAATCGGCAAAAAAGGAGAAACAATTATGGAAGATCTGATCATCGCTGCCACGGAAAAAACATTGAAGGTCAAATTCGAAGCAAAAACAGGAAATCTCGAAATAGAGGGCGTGTCTTATTCGGAAAACACGCGGCTTTTTTTTCAGCCTGTTATGAACTGGCTGAAAACCTATACTTCGGACCCCGCGAACCCGCTTGTCCTCAGCCTGAAACTGAATTATCTGAATTCGACCTCCACAAAATATATTATTGATATTCTTGAACTGCTGGAAAAATTTTATAAAAGCGGCGGCAATGTTCAGATCAACTGGTATTGCGAAGCAGGCGATGACATGGAAGAAATGGGCGAGGAAATTGCCGAAGACTTTAAATTCCCTCTGAAATTAATAAGTTATTAAGAATAACCATTTCGGAAAAGCGGGGAAACGCTTCCGCTTTATCCGGCTTGGATATACAATATAACCATCTGATTTTATTTTTTAATCCTGAATATCTGCCGGATAAGCGACCGACCATTATGATTTATAAGATCCGGCGGGTCAGACATTTCTGTCTGACCTTTATCATGAACAGGCAGCTGACCTTTATCATGGACAGGCAGCTGACCTTTATCATGGACAGGCAGCTGACCTTTATCATG
>DYRK01001076.1 GCA_020718785.1 Desulfatirhabdium butyrativorans
CGAAGCCCCGGCTTCGGGCCGTCTCCCGTCACGGGAAGCCGGGGCTTCCCCGGCAAGTGCGTTCCCAAGCAGGGGCTTGGGAACGAGAAATCAGAAAAAAAAAGGCATGTCGCCGACATGCCCCTGCTTATCGGGAAGGATACGCGGGGGAGCTGTTTTGCGTCTGGCTTTGCGTTTATGCCGCTCTATCACAGAAGGCTCCGGGCTTCCTTTCCGTTTCAGTTCATCCCACTCATCCAGCCGCCGCACAGACTCCATGATGATTTCCATTGTGCTGACAGCATGAATTCCGTCTTTGTCAAAATCCACCACACAATCCCTGTATTCAAAATAACCCTCTTTCCAGAAAAAAAGTTCCAGTACCGCATCCTGAACCTGCTGGTGAATAACCTGCTTCAGGGTATCCCGCGTCACATATCCCATGGAGAGCAGCACTTCGCCTATCATACGTCCGTTTTTCTTGGCTTCCTGCAAAGCTTCGTGCAGCCTCCGGCGGGAAATCATCCCGTTATTGTAAAGAATCTGTCCAAGCCTAAGCCCCGTGGTATCGCTTGCCGCGATGATGTTTCCGTCTTTCAGACAGATCGCGCTTCTGGCATGATCGCGGATCACATTCAGAATACCGGTCTTGTCGCCGGATGCAAGCATCTGCAACACAGAGGCAAAATCCACCGAATCCAGATTTCCCCTGAAATCCACCGAAAGGATATCTTTGGGAAAGCGGATTGAAAGACGGAAAGGATTCCAGAGCAGATGACGGTCTCTTATGTTCCATCCCTCTATGGCTTCGCGTTTATCTGTTTTTTTAGGACCGTTTGCTCCGCAAAGACAGCGGACTGCGAAATAACCATCAGGATATGAATCAAGAAACATCCAAATTCTTCCGCAAAACGGACAAGGCTTGAATTCTTTTATTGTATATGACATGGTTGTACCTAATTTTTTATCTGAAGGGATCCTTCGGAAAATAAGCTGCCGGAATGTGAAAAAGAAAAAATAGTCTTTCCGGGGAGTTTAAAAACTCGAATGTCTGAAATACGGCACTGATTTATTATCGGCTGATCGCGGGAAAATTATTTTTTCAAATGCTTACAGTTAGGTTCGGATTCGGACATTCGTTTCCGATTACCATATCATTTTTTCAGAAAAAATTATACGATAATTATCTGCGGATTTTCAGAAATTAAATTTCAGCAGATTGAAAAAACCTTCGTTTTTTTCTCGTTTTTCTCGTTCCCAAGCCCCTGCTTGGGAACGCACCTGCCGGGGAAGCCCCGGCTTCCCGTGACGGGAGACGGACCGAAGCCGGGGCTTCG
>DYRK01000021.1 GCA_020718785.1 Desulfatirhabdium butyrativorans
CAGAGACCGGATGGATATCTTCTGCTCGGATTATGAGGGAATCAACGGCATTTTCAGAGCCTTCGGCGGGAATTACAGCATCCCGGTTTTTAAGGAATCCTGATATGAAACCGTTTTCCAAATGGACCATCGCGGAAGCCGAAGAGAGATTCGGGCTTATTCTGCAAAAACAGAGCAGTCTTCTGAAAGAATGGCTCACAGTTCAGGATCCGCTTTCGGAAGACGATGAAAAAAAACTGAATGCCTTGTGTGAATCCTTGCAGGATTACGCTTACGATTGGAACGAAGCAGAATTGAAACTCAAATTTATCGCGCCTTTATTACTGATGGTCAATTTTGATCAGGAAAAATATCAGTCATTTATGGAAAGAGAAATTTCTGTTGCCATTGAAAATGAAATTCTCTCAGGCATAACAGATTTTTTCGTGGCCCGGGGCAGACGGATTCCGAGACATCCTTATTTCTTTATCCATGAATACAAAAAAGAGCGGGATTCGTCAAACGATCCTTTGGGACAGCTCGTAACAGCCATGGTGACCGCTCAAAAACTGAACAATGACAATAATCCCCTGTACGGCGCGTATGTGATGGGCAGACTGTGGTTTTTTGTTGTGCTTTACGGTTCCGAATACTACGTCAGTCTGGGACACAATGCTGCCAGACCGGAAGAACTGAAAGAAATTTTCGGAATTCTGACAAACGCCAAAAGAATTATAGAACAACTGATTTTGAATGAGGGTTCGGGGTATGAGGTATGAGGTTCGGGGTGCGAAGATACCTCTCACCCCGAACCCCGTACCTCTCACCTCATGCTAAAGGAGAATTTGAAATGAAAACCGTATGTTTACTGGGAAGTCCGAGAACTGACGGAAACAGCGCGGCGATTGCCGGGCGATTCTGTGAAACCGCCGAAAAACTCGGCTCCGAGGTACAAACTTTTGTTTTGAACAAACTGACCTATAAAGGCTGTCAGGCATGTAAGGGCTGCAAAACAAAGTCAGACCGCTGTATTCTCAAAGACGGTCTGACCGAGGTATTGGATGCAGTCCGGGAAACGGATGTGCTGGTTTTGGCCACGCCGATTTATTTCTGCGAGATCACAAGCCAACTCAAGGGTTTTATTGACCGAACCTATTCTTATATCGGAGCGGATCATAAGACCCGTCTTTCTCCGGGCAAAAAATTGGTCTTTATCCAGACGCAGGGCGATCCGGATGAAAGCCATTTTACCGATATTTTTCCCAGATATCAGCCCGCATTCGAATGGAACGGATTCAAAGAATCCTATCTTATCCGAGCCTGCGGAGTAATGGAAAAGGGCGAGGCGGAAAAACGGGAAGATGTGATGAAATTGGCGGAGGATACAGCGCATTCCGTAATCGCATAAACCATCAATCCGGAGTGCAAAAATAGAGCGAAGCGATTTTTTGCATTTTGCATCAATCCGGAGTGCAAAAAATCGTCAATCCGGAGTGCAAAAATAGAGCGAAGCGATTTTTTGCACTTTCCTCGTTTCCTCGTTCCCAAGCCCCAGCTTGGGAATGTATCTGCACTCGAAGCCCTTGCTTCGAGTTGTGTTTTCGAGAAGCTGGGGCTTCTCTGCAAGTGCGTTCCCAAGCCGGGGCTTGGGAACGAGATAAATGACTAAAATTATGGCAGAAAAAGCGATTATATTCATGTTTTCCGGGCAAGGTTCCCAGTATTATCAGATGGGAGCCGGTTTATTCAGGACTTATCCGTTTTTTCAGAAACAGATTCGTCTCATGGATAAACAAGCCGCTGATCTGATGGGAGAATCGGTGATTGACTATGTTTATGATCCCAAGCGGCGGAAAAGCGATCCTTTTGACAGTCTTCGCTACAGCCACCCCGCGCTGTTCATGCAGCAATATGCGCTTGCAGAGCTTCTCCGGGAACGGGGCATATCGCCGGATTATGTCATGGGAACCAGTATGGGAGAATTCGTATCCGCTGCGGTCGCGGGAGTCATGTCCGCGCAAGATATTCTGACTATGGTAATTCAGCAGGCAAAAAATGTGGAACAGTGCTGTCTCGGGGGCGGAATGCTTGCGGTACTGCATGATCCGGATATATATGAGACAAATCCGATTTTCAAGGAAAACAGCACGCTGGCTGCGGTCAATACCTCCGAACATTTTGTCGTTTCCGGGACGCTGGAAGGACTGAATCGGATTTCTCTTTTTCTCAAGGAGAAAAATATCGCTTATCTCTTGCTGCACGTATCCGGAGCCTATCATTCCGGGCATATTGATCCTGCGGCTTCGGTTTATAAAGAATTTCTGAAACAATATGTGTTCAGACAACCGGAAATTCCTTTGATTTCCTGCTCTCGCGCTGCCATATTGGATAGAATTCCCCAAGATTATTTCTGGGAAGTAGTCAGAGAAGCTATTCGATTCAAAGAAACGGTTCGATATCTGGAAAATCGGGGAACATATATTTATCTCGATTTGGGGCCATCGGGAACTCTGGCGAATTTTCTGGCTCAGAATCTGGGCCCGGATTCCCGATCAGAATATCTGGCGACTCTGACGCCGTTTAACAGCGATGAAAAGCAGTTTGAAAAAGTATGTCAGTTTTTCTCTAAAAAAAGCCGGCCCGACATTTATAGATCAGGGCGCAACATACAGAAGAAAGGCAATATAATGAAAGCGTTTGTTTTTCCGGGACAGGGATCCCAGAAAAAAGGCATGGGCGGATCCCTTTTTGATGAATTTCAGAAAATCACTTCCAAAGCAGATGAAATTTGCGGATACTCGGTTAAGGAACTGTGTATCGAAGACCCGCATGAGCGTCTGGGGCAGACCGATTACACTCAGCCGGCTCTGTATGTGGTCAATGCGCTGATGTGGGCAAAAAAGACAGCGGAAAATCAGACGGTTCCGAATTTCCTTGCGGGACACAGTCTGGGGGAATACAATGCGCTGTATGCCGCGGGAGCCTTTGATTTTGAAACCGGTCTCAGATTAGTAAAGGAACGCGGCAGGCTCATGGCTTTGGCACAGGGCGGAGGCATGGCTGCGGTTGTAGGATTGGATGAGAAAAAAATTGCCGGCATTCTTCAGGAAAACGGTTTCAGCGATATCGGTATTGCCAATTATAACTCTTCGGGACAGATCGTGATTGCCGGTCTTGCAGCAGATATCGAAAAAGCCGAACCGATATTTCAGAAAGCCGGCGCGAGAACCTTTATCCGTCTGAAAGTCAGCGCAGCCTTTCATTCGCCCTATATGGCAGACGCGGCTTATGAATTTACAAACTTTCTCGAACCCTTCTCTTTCGGCGAACTGCGTATTCCGGTGATTTCCAATGTTACGGCAAGACCCTATCCGAATGAAGACAGCAAAAACCTGCTGATCGCCCAGATGACTTCGCCGGTTCAATGGGTTGATTCGATTCGATATCTGATGGGAAAAGGGGTGACGGAATTCGAAGAGACCGGTCCCGGAAATGTCCTTACCGGCCTTATTCGGAGAATAAAGAAGGAATGTACGCCTTTGACAGAGGAGCAGGTTGCTGGGTGCTGGGGACCGGGTGCTGGGGACCGGGTGCTGGGTGCAGGGGAAAAAAAACAGGAAATATTCCAAAATAAAACAGGAGGTATAATTACCGCGTCGTCATTGGGAAGCGCGGCATTTCGGAAGGAATTCGGACTGAAATACGCGTATATTGCCGGCGGCATGTTCCGTGGAATTGCTTCGGCAGACATGGTTATTGCCATGGGAAAAGCAGGAATGATGGGCTATTTCGGAGCCGGAGGATTGGATCCCGAAGTCATCGAACAATCTATCCGCAAAATTCAGACTGCGCTCAACGGAGAGCCGTTCGGAATGAATTTTCTGCATAATTACGAAAATCCGGAAGCAGAAGAAAAATTTGTTGACATTTATCTGAAATATGGTATTAAAGATATTGAAGCGTCCGCGTACATGCAGATGAGTCCTGCATTGGTCAGATATCGTCTGAGCGGCTTGCAGGATGGAAGCAACGGCGCGGTTTTTCCTTCTCACCGTATCATGGCAAAACTTTCCAGACCCGAAGTGGCGAGAGTCTTTCTAAGCCCTGCTCCGGAGCGGATTGTGAACAGATTGCTTGAAAAAAAAAAAATTACCCCGAAACAGGCAGAACTTTCCCGCAATATGCCTATGGCAGATGCAATCTGTGTAGAAGCGGATTCCGGAGGTCATACCGACGCGGGAATGCCCTACACTCTGATGCCCGCAATACTACGTCTGAGAGAAGAAGTGAAACAGGAATTCGGTTATGAGAAACATATCTTTATCGGTGCAGCCGGCGGTATCGGAACCCCGGAGGCAGCCGCCGCAGCTTTTATTCTGGGAGCGGAATTCGTTCTCACCGGTTCGATAAATCAATGTACCGCAGAGGCGGCGACCAGCGATGTCGTAAAAGATCTGCTTCAACAGATCAATGTGCAGGACACGGATTATGCGCCTGCCGGAGATATGTTCGAAACCGGCGCAAAAATTCAGGTCATGAAAAAAGGCGTATTCTTTCCTGCCAGAGCCAACAGGCTTTATGAACTCTACCGTCAATACAATGCGTTAGAGGAAATTGACGCAAAGACCAGACAGCAATTGGAAGAAAAATATTTCAAACGCAAATTTGACGATATTTGGGAAGATACCAAATCCTTTTTCCGGCTCCGGGATCCGGAGCAGATCAAAAAAGCCGAGAAGAATCCGAAACACAAAATGTCTTTGATTTTCAGATGGTATTTTGCTCACAGTGTGCGTGTAGCTTTGGAAGGAAAGGCTGAAGAAAAAGTAAATTTTCAGGTCCATACCGGGCCTGCTCTCGGCGCTTTCAATCAATGGGTAAAAGGAACGGAATTGGAAGATTGGCGGAACCGCCATGCGGATGCTATCGGAAAAAAGCTCATGGAAGAAACAGCAATATTGCTGAATCAGCGGTTTGAGGAAATGAATATGGGGTAAGAGGTTCGAGGTGAGGGGTCAGAGGTGAAAGCATTTAATACTCTGCAACCCCTGACCTCTAACCCCTGACCCCGAACCTACAAAAAGGAGACAGGAATGGGAAAGAAAAAATCAAAGGAAGAAATACGCCGTCTGATGATTCTGGCGATTTCTGCGCTCATGCTTTTCACGCTTGTATCGTGCAGCAGCAGCGATGACGACGATGATAAAAAAGCCGATGAAAAGCCTTTGAGCGGATTGCCGGTAATCATGCCGACCCTCGAAGAAGTTCCGTGGACCCAGACACAGATCAGCTTTGAGCAACTGCACAATATCAAAGCAGAAGAAGGCAATCTGTCCATTGATCTGGAACAGCCGGATATCTGGGGACAGATTTATATCGGTCCCTATCCCTTCGAGCCTCAGAACTCGGATTTTGACTATGTTCGTTATACCAAAAGCGCAAAGATAGCGGAAGGAAAGGCAGTCATTCCTCTTTCCGGGGTTTATGTTCCCAAGTATGACGCCAACGGATGGATGGAAGGACTCAACCCCGGAACTCCGACCGTGGCATATCGCCTTGAATTATTCAAAGGCGACAGCAGCGATGTCGGACTGTACGGCAGTCTGCTCAGTCTTGAGGGGCTGGAAGACGGAACCTTCCGAAAAATGCCGACCGTTATTGACGGACCTTATATTACGCTGCTATCCAGCAATGATCCCGGTTCTATGACTATCGTATGGGAAACGGATGAAGCCTGTTCCGGCAAAGTGCTTCTCGGGACATCCGAGTATAAAGAAGAAGCAGGACAGACTACTAAACACAGCGTAAAACTATCCGGATTGACTTCTGCCACAGCTTATGAATACGCTGTCGAGTCAACCGCCTCGGACGGCAGAACCGTAAGATCGGAAAATTATACTGTACGCACGGCTCCGGAAAAAGGTCAGGGATCGGTAGTCTTTGCATATTCCAGCGACTGCCGTACCGGCAAAGTGGGCGGCGGGGAATGGGAATACATGGGAGTCAATCTTCATGTTTTGAATCAGACTGTTGCAGGCGCATATCATCAAGGCGCACAATTTGTCGTATTTCCCGGAGATTTGGTTTACGGATATTCTACGGATACCAAAGATTTCGCCTTGCAGTTGAAAGGCTGGAAACAGGGAATGTCTCCCTTCTGGCGGACTCGTCCGGTCTATACGGGCATGGGAAATCATGAAATCTGTATGAATATGTACGGAGAGGACGGAAATCTGGTTCTTGATAAGTGGCCCTACGCTACAGACAGCAGCGAAGCAATATTTGCTTCCGAATTGTTCAATCCGACCAACGGACCGGAAGTTTCCGATTCCCGCAGACCGTCTTATAAAGAAAATGCTTATTCTTTTCAATACGGTCCTGTGGCGGTGATTGTTTTCAACAATACCTACTGGACTACCGGTTTTGATGTCTCGTCTGTAGAAACTTACGGCGGCTGTCCGCTCGGGTACATCATGGAAGATCAGTTGGCATGGATAGAAGCCGAAATCAGGAAAGCCGAAGCCGATTCTACGGTAAAATACATTTTTCTCGCGACCCATTCGCCGATATTTCCCAAGAAATATGTTCACAGCGGCACATGGTACGGCGGAGACAACAATGTAAGAGCCTATACGAGAAAATCTGCGGCAGATAAAGTCGAACCGGAAGCCTACGGCATCATCGAGATGCGTAACCGCCTGTGGAAAGCTGCGGCGCAGTCTTCCAAAGTAGCAGCAGTATTTTCCGGCGATGAACATGCTTATCACCGAATCCTGATCGGCAGCACTACGCCGGTAGGCGTCTATCCTGCCGACGATACGGACGGAGACGGCGTATTGGACAAATATTCGCCGAATCCCGAATTCACTCATCCGGTATGGCATATCACTTCCGGCGGCGGCGGCTCCCCGTATATCGCAGACTTCGGCGAAACTCCCTGGGAAGCCGAAAGAATGACTTCTGCTCCGGGTTATGTGCTGATCCGGGCAGAAGGCGGCAAAGTTTCTATGGAATATGTTTCGAATTCCGCCTTGGGAACCGGCGAAGTATTGGATGAAGTGGATGACCTGATGGCAGTGAAGAAAATGAAAAAGTGAGAAGTGAAGAGTGAGAAACAATTCTCACTTCTCATTTCTCACTTCTCACTTATTCTAAGGAGGATGAAATGCGAAATACAGTCAGAGGCTTTCTTCTGCTGTTTATTGTATTGAGCAGCACAGTATCTTACGGAGATGATCTGCCAGTGGTCGTTCCGGAATTGGCATTGGTTCCCTATTCTGTGTTTCAGAATGCGGTCACATCCGGGCAACTGAACAATATTGTCGGCGGAACTGAAGAAGGACTGATTCTTGATCTCAATGATCCGAAACTCTCGGGACAGGTTTATATGAGTCAGTATCCCTTTGAAGGCAAAGAAACGGTTTATGACTACGCCTATTATATGGACGAGGCAGCCAAACTCTCGGAAGGAAAAGCCGTTCTGCCCCTTGCCGATTTCTACAAAAGCAAGTATAACGCCAATGCCTGGGTTCAAGGCGAGACTTCCGGTGCTACACCTACGGTTGAATACCGTCTGAGATTGTTCAAACCCGGAAAATTGCTCGGACTGTATGCGAGCCGAGTCAGTTTTGCGTATGACGGACATACCTTTAGAAAACTGCCGACCATTATCGGCGGACCTTATGTGACAAAAGTTTCCAGCGATGATCCTACATCTATGGAAATCGTCTGGGAGACCGACGAACTCTGTTCGGGTCAAGTCAATTTCGGCGCAAAATCATATCAGGAGAACAGCGTTTCCTTTACACATATCGTGAAAATCAGCGGGCTGACGCCGAACGCCGACTATGACTACGATGTCGAATCTGCGTCTTCGGACGGCAGAATCGTGCGATCCGAGACTTACAGCACGCGGACCGCTCCGGCAAAAGGTCAGGGAACTTTTACTTTTGCTTATGCTTCCGACAGTTATGATGACGTGGGCAGCGGCGGAAAAACTTATATGGGTATCAACAGGGACATTCTGGATCAGATTTCAGCCCATGCTCTTCGCAGCGAAGCGGAATTTATTCTTTTCGGCGGCGATCTTGTCATGGGATATTCTGCCGATAAAGAAAATCTGGACTTTCAACTGAAAGCATGGAAACAGGTCGTGTCCGGATACTGGCGGAACCGCCCGATCTATACGGCAGTAGGGAATCATGAATATATCTGGAATTATTATGAAGGAGATGAGACCGCTCTTGCCAAATGGCCATATACTACGGACAGCGGGGAAGCGGTATTTGCAGAGGCTTTCAACAATCCGGAAAATGCTCCCGCGGTGTCAGACCCTCGCAGACCCACGTATCAGGAAAGTGTTTACTCTTTTCAATACGGTCCGGCTCTGGTGATCTGCTTCAATAATGCTTACTGGACCACAGGATTCACCGAGTCTGCCGCGGAGATTTACGGCGGCTGTCCGCAGGGCTATATCATGGAAGATCAGTTGCAATGGATAGAAAACAGCCTGAGCAAAGCTGAAAGTGATACTACTGTCCGATATATTTTCCTTTTCGGGCATACGCCTGTGTTTCCCTACACCAAGCACGTTGCAGACGGGATGTGGTATATGGGAAACAATAAGGTGAGACCTTATACGAAAAACGCCGAAACCGGAAAGCTCGAACCGGCTTCTCAAGGAATCATCGAGAATCGTAACCGCTTCTGGAAAGCTATCGCTCAGTCCGCCAAAGTAGCAGCGGTTTTTACAAGCCATGAACACGGTTATCATCGTACCTTGATTAGTAATACGACACCGGTAGGCGTATTTCCGGATGACGACACCGACGGAGACGGCGTGTTGGACAAATATTCGCCGAATCCGGAATTTGTCCGTCCGGTCTGGCATATCATGTCTGCCGGTGCGGGTTCGGGGCCTTATGATACTAAAGGATATCCGACTCCCTGGACGCCGGAAAAAACCTCTTCTCAATACGGCTATGTGCTGGTTCATGTCGAGAATAACAAGGTTTCTATGGAACTTATCGGCGGAGTGGCAGGCGAAGTGCTGGATAGGGTTGACGATCTGATGTCTGTAAAATAACCGTAAAATAAACGGTCACGCCGCCGGCGTGACCCTACGGTGAAAATACACCATGTAAATAAAATGTAGGGTCATGCCGGCGGCGTGACCCCCAATAAATATTACTGGAGAAAAGAATGTCGAATGTTTCAAAGATGGCTATCATTACTGTCCTTGCAATGTTGACCACGATATTTGCCGTATCTCCTGACAGAAGCGATGCTCAGGAGGCAAAAGAATCCAAAGTTCCGGCAAAATGGTGGCGCGTGAGTCCTCTCTCGTATCCCGAGACGCAGGACCTTCTCACTCATGTTCAATTGACCTACAGCTATTCCAAAGAAGAAGGGGATTCATCCAAGGATAATCACTCGGCAGATTTCAAATTTTATTTGAGAAAAAACCGACTGACCAATTTTCTGATGTATCGGCTTAAAATCCGGGATGAAAAATCTGCTTATAACAGCCTTGTCTATACCGACGCCAAAGGAGATATCCCTGACGATGACACGACCGGAAGAATCCCGACCGATTATTATGTTGCAGAAAGCGATGTCACTACCAAAGACTATAAGGAACAGAAATTCATTGACGAACTCAGATTTGCCTTATTCGGCGGATTCTACATCGCGCCCGGATTTGTCTGGGAAATGAGCGAAAAAAAGAAGATTGACAACCGCTTTATCTACTATGCCGGCGCGGGCTATGATTTCGAGCCGTATCCGGGTGTTGTCTTGAAATTATACGGCGCATATTCCTACGAAGATTTGGAGTATTCCGATGAATATGACGAGTACATCAATTCTTTCAGGGTTCCCGTTGATATGGAAGGCGGAACCGTCCGGTCAGACGGCTATTATCTGGTTCAGCAGGCCGAGTGGTCTGTCACAGATGCCGTGACGCTGAATGAGAGTTTCAATTATAGCGGAAATATTGACAAAGGGAGCCGGTATCGCTGGGAATTCAATGCGGGGCTGTCCTACAGTTTCAATAAGTATCTTTCTCTCAATCTCAGTTACAGAGAGGAACTCGACAATGCCCCGCAATACATCACTTCCCGCAAAAGGGAGTCGGAACTGAATGCGGGTATTTCGGTCAGCTATTGAATGGGGTGCGAGGTATGAGGTTAGAGGTAAGAGGTCTGTCCTCCCCGAACCCCTTACCCCGAACCTCTTACCTATATGAGGATAGATATGAATCTGGTATGGCTGGGACAGCCGGAATGTCATAATCCGGCACTGACCGGAGGCAAAGCCGCGAATCTGAGCCGTCTGGCTGTTGCAAAAATAACCAAAATTAATAAGATAGGTTTGCACTCCGGATATTCTGTTCCCCCGGGCTTCTGTCTGACCGCAGCGGCGTTTGACCGGACATTCTGTGCAGACAATACCGAACTCTCCGAACCTGTCCGGGAACTGCTCTCGGATGCCTATCGCCGACTTGCAGAACAATGCAAAAGCGAATGGCCCGGAGTGGCAGTCCGTTCATCTGCTGCGGATGAAGACGGGCAGACCGCTTCCTTTGCCGGTCAGTATGAGACTTATCTGAATGTGAAGGGAGAAGAGGCTGTGGCTCAGGCTGTAAAGCAATGTCTCTCCTCTGCCAGTTCGGAGCGGGTAAAGGCTTATCTGCGTCAGCAGGGCTTGCCGACAGATCAGACTCGGATAGCAGTGCTTGTGCAGCAGATGATCGCTGCGGATGTTTCCGCGGTAGTGTTCAGCGTGAATCCGGTCAGCGGCAATTCTGATGAAGTAATTATCAATGCAAACTGGGGATTGGGCGAAAGTATCGTGGGCGGTACTGCGACGCCGGATACTTACACAGTACGCAAATCCGATCTTGTAGTAACAGAACGGCAGATTGCCCGGAAACAATGTATGACCGTGCCGGTTCCGGGCGGAACACGGGAAGTAAAAGTTCCTGTTCTTCTGAGCAAAGAGCCTGTGATCACTGATATTCAGGCAGTCGAAGCGGCACGATTGGCAATGGCATTGGAACAGGAAATGGGATGGCCGGCAGATATCGAGTGCGCGTGGAAAAATGAAAAACTCTATTTGCTTCAATGCCGTCCCGTTACCACTCTGAAGAAGTGAGAATTGAAAATTTCTCACTTTTCATTTCTCACTTCTCACTTCAAAAAGGAGAACGCTTTATGTCAGACATGAAACAAGCCCCTTTGATTCCGACTCCGCCGGGTTTTCCTGTGGAATGGGACGAACCCGGTGATGCGAAACTGTTCTGGGTTCATGACCTCACCCATTATTCGGATCAGTTGACTCCTTACGATTTTTTCACGGTAAAAGACATTTTTGAAACCGTAGCGGATAAGGTCAATCAAGCCTATCATGTTCCGCTGAAGACTTTCTGCCGTCATTTCAACACGTATTTCTATTCTGCTTCTGTTCCGCAATTGGGTCCGATAGAAGAGATGATCGCCCAGAACAAACTCTGCTGGGAAAAGCTGAACGCTGCAATGGGGAATCTGTGGAACCGCTGGGAAAGCGAATGGCTGCCTGAAGTCAAAGAACATCTTGCTTACTGGGAAGCCTGCGATCTGAAAGGGGTTTCTGTAACAAAGCTGTCGGAATACCTGAATGAAACTGATCAGCGTGTCAGACGGACATGGGAAATTCATCTCCTGCTTTCTTATCCTATGGTGATTGCCATCAGTCTTTTTGAGGAGATGTACCGGGACCTGTTCGGCAATGCCAAACCTTTTGAAGCGTATCAGTTGCTGATCGGATTTGAAAACAAGACAGTCGAAAGTGCAAAGGCATTGTGGAAACTCAGCCGTCAGGCATTGGCATCGCCGAAGGTCTGCAAAATATTGACAGATTCTTCTCCTTCGGAAGTGAGACAAAAGCTTTCCGACTTTGAGCAGGGGCGGGCATTTCTCAAAGAATTCGACAGCTATCTGCAACTGTACGGAAAACGAAGCAATAACGAGGTGTTGAAAAATCCTTTCTGGATAGAAGACCCTTCTCCTGTAATCAAAAATTTGCAGAATTATATTACTCAGCCTGAGCGTGATCTGACGGATGAACTGAAAAAGCAGGCAGAAGATCGGGAACGGCGGCTTGCAGAGGTGCGGGAACAGATGCAGGGATATCCCAAACCGGTGAGCAGTCAGTTCAATTTTCTTCTCAAGGCTGCACAGGAAGGAAACCGGCTCAGAGAAGAACACACGCATTGGATTGATTTTTCGGTGAGTTATCATCAGCGTCAGGTAGTTATGACTTGCGGTATCTGTCTGGCAGAGGCAGGCGTTATTGACAGCAAAGACGATGTGTTTTATCTCAAGCCCGATGAAGTGAGAGAAAGCATGGCAGAATTGCCGAAGATCACGGATCGGCGGTCTGTAGTAAAGGATCGCCGGGAAAAAGAGAAGCGGTTCTCTGCACAGCCTGCACCGCCGGTGCTGGGTACGCCGCCGTCTGCTCCTCCGCCGGATGATCCTATATTGAGGGCATTTTTCAAAGTGCTGGGTGTTCCGCCCGTGCCTTCGAGTATTCCCGGAGAGCTGAAAGGAAGTCCGGGTTCGGGCGGCACGGTGAGAGGAAAAGCAAAGGTGGTCCGTTCATTGGCAGAGGCGGGAAAACTGAATCCCGGAGATATTCTGGTGGCAGAATATACCGTGGCTTCATGGACGCCTCTGTTTGCAAGCATCGCCGCTGTAGTCACAGACAGCGGCGGTGTTCTGAGTCACAGTTCGGTAGTAGCGAGAGAATACGGAATTCCCGCGGTTGTGGGTACGGGAATGGCAACCATAGTGATTAAAGACGGACAGACCGTTGAAGTCAACGGAGATACGGGGACTGTCCGCGTGATCGAATGAAAATGAGAAGTGAAAAGTGAGAAGTGAGAAGTGAGAAATAAAAATCGAATATTTCTCACTCCTCACTTCTCAATTCTCACTTAAAAGACGAATATGAAAATAAAATTACTCGAATTTTTCAGTCAGGAAACCGAAGCGCCGAAAAAACTGATTGTGTTTATGTCGGTAGTATCGGGTATTGCCTACGGAGTGCTGATCTATGTGATCAATGAATCTGCCGCAGCCGCTTCGACCCCCGATAAAGTGGCAGAGATCCGTTATCTGTTTTTATTCATCAGCGTCGCTGCAATTTTTATTATCGGGATACGATATTCCTTTAATCAGGGCGCAAAAATTACAGAAGAGGTGATTCGAAGGGTGCGTATCCGGCTCATTGACAAGCTTCGTCAGACCGATATGCAGTTTCTGGAAAGCGTAGGACAGGGCGAAATCTATACCCGAATCGCTCAGGATACCGAAATATTGTCCGAATCCACACTTTATCTCATAAGTTTTTTTAATGCCGCAATATCAATTGCTGCCATAGGTGTCTATATTCTTATCATAGCGCCGGTCGGTTTTCTGCTGGTTTCGGTTTTTGCTGTTGTCGGAACCTTTATTTTTATGTCCAACTATACAAAAGCCAAAAAACAGGTGCAACTGTCCCGAATGAAAGAAGCCGAATTTTTCGAGGCGTTGGATGATGTGCTGACCGGTTTCAAGGAAATTAAAATCAGCCGTAAGAAAGGCAATGATCTGTTTGAAGACATCCGAACTATTTCCATAGATTCGGAACAGCTTAAAGTCAATGCCAGTCTGAAACATTTCGAATCCATTATTTTTTATTATCTGTCTTATTTCACGGTGATCGCAGCGGTTCTTTTTGTGCTTCCGTCATTTGTTGATAATTACACGGATGTTGTCGTAAAAATTATTGCCGGATTGCTGTATGCCTACGGACTTGCGGACGGATTGTTAAAAGGGCTGCTGGTTGTCCTTAAATCCAATGTTGCCGTGGAAAGACTGATCCGGCTGGAAGCAAGTCTGGATAATGTCGGCAATCATATCAGGCAGACCTCGGAGGATGCATCCGCTGACTTCAGAGAAATCGGATTTCATTCAGCATCTTTCCAGTATTCCGACAAAGAAGGCTCAACAGTATTCGAAATAGGACCCATAAATCTGACGATCCGAAAGGGTGAAATTCTGTTTATTGCCGGCGGCAACGGCAGCGGCAAATCCACGTTTCTGAAACTGCTGACAGGCTTGTATTCTCCCACGGGCGGCGGATTTGTCACACTTGATGACGAAACACTGAGCCGGGAAAATTATCAGAACTATCGTGAGTTGTTTTTTGCGATATTCTCCGATTTTCATCTGTTCAGAAAATTATACGGGCTGGAATCCATTGACAAACACCGGGTGAAAGAGCTTATAAGACAAATGGGGCTGGAGCGGAAAACCGGATATGTTGACGGAAAATTCACCAATCTGGACCTCTCAACGGGTCAGCGCAAAAGATTGGCATATATCACAGGCATACTGGAAGATAAGCAGATCTATGTGTTTGACGAGTGGGCAGCGGATCAGGATCCGACATTCAGAAAGTATTTCTACGAAACGCTGATCAGAGATTTGAAAGCCCTGGGCAAAACAGTTATAGCAGTGACGCATGACGACAGGTATTTCGACAAAGGAGACCGTCTGATAATGATGGAAGAAGGAAAAATAGTATCCGATGAATCTTTTGTCTGAAACCGGTTGAGTAAAACGGGTTTGAAACCCGTTTTACAAAAGGCCGAAGCAGAACGGGTTTGAAACCCGTTCTGCAAAGGAAAAAGTAATGAAAAGTTTTCAGAATAAAGTCGCTGTTATTACCGGAGGGGCAAGCGGCATCGGCCGCGCTCTTGGAGAACGCTGTGTCCGAGAAGGAATGAAAGTAGTTCTGGCAGATATTGAGGAAAAAGCTTTGATTCATGCAGAGGCAGAAATGAGAGCCGCGGGCGGGTCTGTTATCGGCGTAGTAACAGATGTTTCCAATGCCGAGTCAATAGAAAAGCTGTTCCGGAAAACGCTTGATGCCTTCGGCGCTGTTCATCTTCTCTGCAATAATGCAGGAATCGGAGCCCGTATTCCTTCGATCTGGGAAAGCACGACAGCGGATTGGGAATGGGCGCTCGGCGTCAATCTGTGGAGCGTCATTCACGGGTTGAGGATATTTGTTCCCCGGATGCTGGAGCAGGACAGCGAAGGTCATATTGTCAACACCGCATCAGTGGTCGGACTGATGGTCCCGCCCGGAGGCGCTACTTATGCGGTATCCAAACACGGTGTAGTGGTACTTTCCGAGATATTGTATCACGAATTGAGAGACAGAAATTCGAAAATCGGCGTGTCTGTTCTCTGTCCCGGGTTTGTCAACACCCGGATTACAGAATCCGAGCGGAACCGTCCGGATGCTTTGAAGAATCCCCCGGGCAAAGCTGTGCAGAATGACGAATATGAGGCAAGAGTCAAAAAAAGTTCAGAAGCAGTGAAATCGGGAATGTCGCCCGAACAGGTTGCGGACGCGGTGTTCGATGCAATCAGAAATGAGAAATTCTATATCCTGACGCATCCTGAATTCAACGAGAAGATTCGGATCCGGACAGAGAGCATTCTCGCCGGTTCCGATCCTGTAAGAGCATGAAATTCATACATAAGGAGAATATCAATGTCTGAAACCCCCAAACCCGCGGGCAGGGGAAGTCTGTACAGTTCTCTGGTTACAAAATCGGAACCGGATGTCCTGACCGGGAGGCAGCAGATTTTTCTGGATAAATTTATCTCCCGCTATAATTCACGCCGGATGAAATCAAAGCAATGGATGAAACGCTATCGCCCGGTCTTTTCGGACTGGGTGAATGTGGTCGGATATCGTCAGTCATTGAAGGAAATCCGCTATCCCATTGTCTGCCGCCGCTCTTCCGGTTCAAAAATATGGGATATTGACGGAAACGAGTATATTGATATTGCAATGGGCTACGGCATCAGTTTTCTGGGACACAATCCAGAATTCGTCATATCTGCCGTGGAACGTCAGCTTAAAGAAGGACTTCAGCTCGGTCCCCAATTCGAACTGACCGGCGAAGTTGCAGAATTGATCTGCGAACTGACCGGAGCCGAGCGGGCTGTATTTTCCAATACCGGTACAGAAGCGGTCGTAGCCTCGCTGCGTATTGCCAGAGCAGCCACAGGCAGGTATAAAGTCGTACTTTTCGAAGGCTCTTATCACGGTCATTCCGACGGCATTATGGTTAAAAAACCGAATCTTCCGCTGGCAGCCGGAACTCCTCCGGGCATGGTGGAAGACATGGTTATGCTCGACTACGGATCAGACGAAGCGGTTGATACGATCCGTTCTATGGGAGACAAATTGGCTGCTGTGTTGGTCGAACCCTGTCAGACCAAAAAACCGGGAAGTCATTCGGAGACATTTCTTCGGAAACTGAGACAGGTTACGACAGAAATCGGCGCAGCCCTGATTTTCGATGAAATCGTATCCGGATTCCGTGTCCACCCCGGAGGAGCGCAGGGATATTTCGGTATTCAGGCAGATATCGCAACTTACGGAAAGACGCTCGGCGGCGGAATGCCCATCGGTATTATTGCGGGCAAGGCTCAGTTTATAGACGCTGTTGACATGGGGATGTGGAACTACGGCGATGATTCTCTTCCTCGCAAAAAAACGACCATTTTCGCCGGGACATTCTGCAAACACCCGCTGTCTGTGGCTGCTGCTTTGGAAGCACTGAGATATTTCAAGAAAAAGGGAACGGCTTTGCAGGAACAAGTAAATCGCCTGACCTCGGATTTTGCGAATCGGATGAACGAATATTTCAAGGAAAACCATGTACCTGTTGAGGTAAAATATTTTTCTTCTTTATTCAAATTCGAATCTTACGGCAAATATGCTTTGCTGCTTCAGCCTATTGAGACAGACCTTCTCTTTTATCTGATGATGGAAAAAGGGGTTTATACTTGGGAAATGCACAACAGCTTTTTTTCCACGGCGCATACGGATGCGGATATAGATCGGGTTATACAGATTGTGAAAGAGAGCGTGGAAGAATTGCGTGAGGGCGGGTTTTCCTTTTCGAGTGAGAAATGAGAGAATAGCTAATGAAAATCAATTCCTTGTATATGGCTGTCCATGATCGGGAGCGGGCAAAAGAATTTTATTCAATCCTGTTCGGCTGCAAGCCCTTTCTGGAAAATAAGGCATTTGTGTTTTTTGATGTCAACGGTTTTACTTTCGGCTTGTTTGACTGCAAAAATGCTGATGAAAGTAAAACTTTGGGGAAACATGTTGTAATGGGGAATAACTGTGTTCCCAATATTCAGGTTGACGATGTAGAAGCAGTTTATGAGCGCGTGAAGAATCTGACTGAAATTGTCAAGCCGCTGATCTATTCGAGTCATAAGCACCGGGTCTTCTACTTCAAGGATACCGAGGGAAATCTGATCGAAATGTATCAGGAAATCTGAATAGGCATTAGAGGCAAATATGCACCCGATGAAAATCGAAAAAATTCGGTATCAATGTAAAATCAGTAAGTTACAACGATTTACATGGGAGAACCATGATAACTGACCCGAGCAGCGGAATAAACTCTGCAGAGACAAATCATTTTGATCAACAATCTGATTTATTACAGAAAATAATGGAGATGAATCCGAATGTTGAAAATGAAGCCATATCATTGGAAAACATAGCGCAATATCGGGGATTTCTGCCGATCTACCGCTGTGCTGCTATTTACAGGCTTGCTTCGAACCGATTGAATTTGGCAAAACCTTTGCTGAATCAATTAATCGGAGATTCAAATGAAGAGGTAAGGAGAACTGCATCCGAATGGCTTGCACATTTGGAACGAGCCGGAAAGAAAAGCCTTAGTATTTCTTTTTCGGATAATTTGTCAGCACAGATAATTCTGCCGGTCATTGAGGCTGAGATATTGACACATCTCAGCGCAGGCTTCGATGAATTAAAGCATCTGGGGCGGTATTATCTGCTGAAAGCTTTTCAGCGGATGGGGGTTTTTCTCAGCACGGGAGAATCATATAATAAGACAGACCTGCAAAAACAACTGAATATTATTCCTTCATATCGGCGATTATATGAAGTTCTGCTCGGTATTTTAACCGAAGCGGGATTTATCCGGTGTGATGGAGAAAATATTTTCACCGAGCCGTCAGTGTCAACCGACACTGAGTCTTTATCTCTAAGTATCGGTTTTTTCGGAGAAAAATATCCCGAAATCGCCGCTTATGGTGAGTTATTGCAGATCTGCTCGGATCACTATCCTGAAATTTTAAGGGGTGAAAGACCTGCGGTTGAAATCATGTTTCCGGATTCTTCGCAGAAATTAGTCGGGAGTATTTACAGAGGAAATCCCTGTTCGGATTATTTCAACCGGTCTGTTGCCCTGAGCGTCAAAACATATCTTCAGACTCGGATACCGCATTTCGTTCAAGGAGAAAAAATCAGAATATTGGAAATCGGTGCGGGAACCGGCGGTACTGCCGGGACAGTATTGGAGGCAATTCAGGAATACGGAGAACATACAGAGTATTTCTACACGGATATTTCTGTCAGCTTTACCCGATACGGAAAAAAGCAGTACGGCAATTATTCTTTTCTGAAATTCGGTGTTCTGAATATCGAAACAGATCCTGAAGAACAGGGATATCTGCCCGGAAATTTTGATATTGTTATTGCAACCAATGTGCTGCACGCCACCCGGAATATGAGAAATACCATCGCCAATGTCAAGACTCTCCTGAAAAATAAGGGCTGGCTCATATTAAATGAACTTACGACCGTGCCGGAGTTTTTCTCCTTGACGTTCGGGCTGCTGAACGGATGGTGGGTATTCGAAGATGAAGATATCCGACTGAAAGGAAGTCCTCTGCTAAGTACGGATAGCTGGAAGAAACTCCTTGATGAACAGGGATTCCGCTGCTTTTTGCTGACGGAAAACTGTTCGGTGACAAAAAATTCTGCATTTCCTCAGCATATTATAATTGCCGAAAGTGACGGTAAAATAAGACAAAAAATATCTGAACCGATACCCGGTCTGCCGGAATCCCTGCTTTGCCGGGAGCAGGAAGCAGGCAAATCAGTATCGGATATTGAGCGATTAATATGTGAGGTCAGGGGTACGGGGTCAGGGGTCAGAGGTGAAGCCCCCGAACCCCGAACCCCGTACCCCGTACCCCTTTCATGTGAGCAGCAGCTTGAATTTATTGAAGAAAAAATTACAGAAAGTCTGGCAGTATCGCTTCAGATCAGGGGGCAGGAATTTGATATTGATACTTCTTATACGGAATTCGGCGTAGGTTCGATGCTCGGAATCGAAATTGTCAACCGCCTGAATGACAGCCTTTCGATTCAATTGCTCGTTACCGACCTGTTCAATTATCCGACTATTCGGAAACTGAGCGAGTATATATACGAGGTCAGGGGTACGGGGTCAGGGGTCAGAGGTGAAGCCCCCGAACCCCGAACCCCGAACCCCGAACCCCTTATTGCCGTGATCGGTATGGCAGGAAAGTTTCCCGATGCCGAAGATATAAACGAATTCTGGGAGAATCTGGTGTGCGGGAGAGATTCTGTCGGAGAGATACCCGGAAATCGCTGGGATATAAATGGAGCGATGAAAAATGTCTCCTGCAAACGGGGGGGATTTCTGTCAGATATGGATTGCTTTGATCCGCTTTTTTTCGGCATTTCTCCCAAAGAAGCTGCGCTGACAGATCCGCAGCACCGGCTTTTTTTGCAGGAAGCATGGCATGCCTTCGAAGACGCCGGATATTCTCCCGATGATATGAACGGAAGCCGATGCGGAGTTTTCGTAGGCTTTAACTTCAATCATTACGGCAGCGGCAAGGTATTCGCAGAACCTCATTTTTTTACAGGAAATGCCGAGGCAATTCTGGCAGCCAGAATTTCATATATCTTAAATCTGAAAGGACCCGGTCTGGCAGTCAATTCTGCCTGTTCAGCATCGTTGGCAGCGGTTCATCTCGCTTGCGAGAGTATCCGCTCAGGAACATGCGAAACTGCGATTGCCGGAGGAGTCCAAGTCATTGCCACAGAGCAGTTTTATCTCTTGGCAGACAGCATAGGAATGTTGTCTGCCAAAGGCAAATGCAGGACTTTTGACAACCGTGCAGACGGAATTGCTCCCGCTGAAGGCATAGGAGTAGTATTACTAAAATCTTTGGATTCGGCATTGAGAGACGGGGATCATATATATGGCGTCATCAAAGGCTCCGGAATCAATCAGGACGGCAAAACCAACGGCATCACCGCTCCGAACGGGCTTTCTCAGACCGCATTGTTCTGCGATGTCTATGAGCGATATCATATCTCACCCGAAACCATCAGCTATGTGGAAGCCCACGGAACCGGCACCGAACTCGGTGATCCCATTGAAGTTAATGCCCTGAGCAATGCGTTTCGGAAGTATTCCGACAAACGGCAATACTGCGCCATCGGTTCGGTGAAAACCAATATCGGGCATACGCTGGGCGCAGCCGGTATTGCCAGTCTGATCAAAGTGCTGCTATGCCTGAAGCACCGGAAATTAGTACCTTCTCTTCATTTCAGAGAGGAAAACCGGCATATTACTTTCAAAGATACGCCTTTTTATGTGAACACCGAATTCAAAGACTGGGAAACTTGTCCGGGTATTCCGAGACGGGCTGCAATAAGTTCTTTCGGATTCAGCGGTACTAATGTGCATATTGTTGTAGAAGAGGTTCGAGGTCAGAGGTTCGAGGTCAGAGGAAACCCCGAACCCCAGATTATCATCCTGTCTGCTAAGAACGAAGACAGACTCAGGGCTTATGCGGAAAAACTGGCTGTTTTTCTTGAAAAAGATGAATCGGCAAAAGACTGTCTGCTCCGAGACATCGCCTATACCTTGCAGACGGGCCGGAGAGTCATGGAAGAACGGCTGGCAGTCGTGGTTTCAACCATTGAAGAACTCAGAGAAAAATTACTTCAGTATGTTCAGGGAAAACGAGATATAGACCGTCTGTATCAGGGAAATATCCGTACAGCCGGATCGGAAAAAATGTGTTTTGCCCAACCAGTATATCCGGCGCAAACGTGGGTTTCAGGAGCGACGATTGACTGGAGACAACTGCATTCGGACCCGAAACCCCGGCGTATTCCTCTGCCGGGATATCCCTTTGCAAAGGAGCGATACTGGCTGCCGGACGAGAACTGCGGGCTGAAAATAAAATCATACAGAAACCTTGCAGAATCCGTATCTCAGCCGTCCGGAGACAAAAATGTCTGTCCCGGCTCGGATAATTCGCTTCTCCTGAATCGTGTCCGCAGGGATTTGATTCAGATGATATCGGAAATTCTGGAAATCAGCGAAGATAACATCTTTGCAGAGGACAATATCGGTGAATACGGATTCGACTCCATCACTCTGACAGAATTTGCAGGGATGATTAACGGAAAATACAATCTCGACGCCCCCGGAACACGCATTACACCGGCTGCTTTTTTCGAACATCCGTCGGGGGCTTTGTTTGCCGAATATCTCCTTGAGAAAAACAAGACAAATCTGCTTCAATACTATCCTGACTGTAACATAAATGTGAACATAAACGTGAAGGAAGGTGGGTTTGAAGGTCGGAACGAAGGTGGGCTTCACCCACCCTGCTTTGCAACCCGTAGTGAAACCCACTTTTCAAACGAGCCAGTGGCAATCATCGGTATGAGTGGAATTCTGCCGCAATCCGAAGACCTTGAGACATTCTGGACCCATCTTGAAAACGGAGATGATCTGATAACAGAGATTCCGCAAGACCGCTGGGATTGGAAAGCCTATTACGGCGATCCCGTAAAGGAAATCAATAAAACCGATGTGAAACGGGGCGGATTTGTCAAAGGAATGGATCAGTTCGACGCGTCTTTCTTCGGCATTTCTCCCAGAGAAGCCGAACTCACAGACCCCCAGCACCGAGTATTTCTACAGACTGTGTTTCACTGTATCGAGGACGCCGGCATCAAGGCTTCGGACCTTTCGGGTAAAAATGTCGGCGTGTTTGCAGGTGTAACTACAACAGATTATAATGATCTGTTGCAGGCAGAGGGAATTTCCATTGAGGCGTATATGGTAACGGGTCTGAATTCGGCCATGCTTGCGAACCGTATCTCCTATCTGCTCAATCTTCACGGGCCCAGCGAAAGCATCAATACAGCCTGCTCAAGCTCGCTGGTGGCTATTCATCGGGCCGTAGAAACACTACGCAGAGGGGAATGCGATTTGGCGATTGCCGGGGGAGTCAACGCCATGTTCAGCCCGCTTCCGTATATTGCTCTGAGCAAGGCAGGTATGTTGAGCAAAGACGGCAGATGTAAAACTTTTGATAAGAATGCAAACGGCTACGCCAGAGGAGAAGGCGCGGGAGCCGTGCTGTTAAAACCTTTGCACCTCGCGGAAGCAGACGGAGACCTGATTTATGCAGTCATCAGAGGCGCAGCAGCCAATCACGGCGGCAGAGCCAATTCTCTGACTGCGCCCAATCCCAATGCTCAAGCCGAATTGGTCGTCGCCGCATACACCGAAGCCGATATTGCTCCTGACACGGTAAGTTATATCGAGGCGCACGGAACCGGGACCGAACTTGGGGATCCCATAGAAATCAACGGATTGAAAAAAGCTTTTTCCGAGCTATATCAGAAACATGGAATATCTGTTCCCAAACAGCCGCATTGCGGTCTGGGGTCTGTCAAAACCAATATCGGACATCTTGAAGCCGCAGCAGGTATTGCAGGAATTCTGAAAATTCTTCTGGCTATGAAGTATCGGAAACTTCCGGCGAGCATTCATTTCCGGGAGATGAATCCTTATATCGAATTGGAGGAAACACCATTTTATATTGTCTCTGAAACCCGTGCATGGGAGCCTTTGGATACAACGGGTCAGCCTGTTCCGAGAAGAGCCGGAATCAGTTCTTTCGGCGCGGGCGGCAGCAATGTGCATATTGTATTGGAGGAATGGGTACGGGGTACGGGGTGCGGGGTTCGGGGAAACCTCGAACCTCTCCCCGGACCTCATCTCATTACGCTTTCTGCAAAAAATGAGGAAAGGCTGAAAGTTTATGCCCGGAA
>DYRK01000357.1 GCA_020718785.1 Desulfatirhabdium butyrativorans
GCGCCCATGGGATTCGGGATGGGGCTTTTCGCCATTATTCTGGGACACATTATCGGCAATACTTTCATGGCATTGGGCGGTATCATGGGATCCGAACACGGGCTGATGTCCATGGTGTCGGTGCGTCCCTCTTTCGGTATCCGGGGGTCCAATCTCGCGGCAGTTCTGAACATTATCCAATTGGTGGGCTGGGCATCCATCATGCTCATTATCGGGGGCCGCGCCGGGGCAATGCTGGGAAAATCTTCCGGCGGCATTCTGGCTGACGAAAATTTCTGGATATTTGTCATCGGCATCGGAACGCTGGCATGGGCATTGTATATCGGCAAATCCGTATGGAAAATCATGCAGACCGCCGCGGTCATAGCCCTGTTTCTGGTGATGCTTATGATGACATGGGTATCGTTTCAGGAATTCGGAACCGGCGCATTGGCAGCAGCCCCGAAAGAAATGCCTTTTATGATCGGTCTCGATTTCGTGATTGTCATGCCCATATCATGGCTGCCGGTGGTCGCGGATTATTCCCGATTCTCAAAAAAAACAGGCTCTGCATTCTGGAACACATGGTGGGGATATTTTATTGTTTCGTCCTGGATGTATATTCTGGGGCTGATGGCAACCCTTGTCACCGGAGATTCGGACCCCAGCACTCTGATATTGCAGATGATGGGAAAAATCGGCATGGCGGTTCCCGCGCTTATTATGGTCGTGTTTTCAACCATCACATCGGATTTTCCGGATGTGTATTCCGCTGCCTGCTCCATGATGAATATTTCACGTAAAATAAATGCAAACACATTTATGTGGATTGCGGGTATTCTTTCAATAATCGTCGCCATGATTTTTCCCGCGCAGCAGTATGAAAATTTTCTTCTTTTTATCGGCGGAATGTTTGTGCCTCTATTCGGGGTAGTCCTGAGCGACTATTTTTTCATCCGCAGACGCAAATTGGATTCCGACGCGATTTACAAAGTCCGCGGTGCTTACTGGTATTACAAGGGATTCAATATCGTTGCCCTGATATCATGGGCTGCGGGTTTCCTTGTGTTTGAAATCATCGCGATAGCAGAATATCCTGTCGGCAGTTCCCTGCCCTCGATGTTTGTTTCGGGAATATTGTATGTAATCCTTATGGGTTCGGGAAAAACACGGACAGATGAGCAGACTGTTCTGACCGAAAGCCGATTGTCCGGAGTGCAAAAATGACCCATTTTATAAGATTCGGTTTGCACTCCTTGGCGTAAAACGATTTTTCCTCGTTCCCAAGCCGGGGCTTGGGAACGAGAAAAAAATTGTATTTTTGCAAAAATAAAATTTTTGCACTCCTTGGCATAAAACGATTTTGCAAATCGTTTTATCAATAGGACGATTTTCAAAATCGTCCTACTCCGGGCAGGTACATGAAAGGATGAACTTTTGAACGACAATTATGCTAAGATCATTCGGAATAATCTTGATATGCTTTTTCGCAGTGTTCCGGAAAATCTGACACAGGCATTGCCTGGAAAAAAGAAGGGAACTTCTTTTGAATTCGAAGCCTTCGGAGAAATCTGCGAAATAGGGGCTGAGGGCATTACTCTCAACGGTAAAAATCAGAGTGCCGCGGTCGGCATTCTGATTTCCCTGTACGCCCTTCATGCGTGTTCGGAACCCTGCATTCCCGAACCCCTCAAAGCTTTCAAGGATTTTTCAGACAGTATGCCATACACCGGCGCGTTTGCCACGCATACCGAACATATTCTGGTTCCGCATACACCGAAAATCCTAAGCGCATCGGCGATTATTATGGAAAAACTCCGGGGTAAAGCTCCTTCGGGCATGAGCGGAGATTTTTCTTTTATCGTATATCCTTTGCCGAAAATCGCTCTGTGCTATATTTTTTATGAAGCAGATGAAGATTTTCCCGCTTCGGTCACCTGCCTTTTTTCAAACAATGCCCTGAGATTTCTGCCCATAGACGGGCTGGCAGATACCGGAGAATACACTTCCCGGAAAATAATCTCCATACTTGACAGCTTATCCTGATACTTGTTAGATTCCGAGTTTGAACATAATGAAGAAATCAGTTCTGCTCTCAGGCGGTTTATGCAAACACGGAACACCGAAACGATTTTGAAAATCGTTCTACGGTAAAACGATTTTGAAAATCGTTTTTGCTGCCTGAACACGGAACACCGAAACGATTTTGAAAATCGTTATACTGTAAAACGGTTTTGCAAACCGTTTGGCTGCCTGAAGATGGAACTATGAATTTTTAACCGATGAGGAGGAAATCCGATGAGACTTTTGACGCGTTCCGATTTTGACGGTCTGGCATGTGCGGTGCTGCTGGTAGAAAAAGGAATTGTTGATAACTACAAATTTGTTCATCCCAAAGATGTTCAGGACGGGAAAGTGGAAGTTACGTCAGATGACGTGCTGGCAAATATTCCTTATGTCTCGGGCTGCGGGCTTTGGTTTGATCACCATGCCAGCGAGAGTGAACGTCTTGAAATCGAGACTCTCGATTTTGAAGGAAAATGTTATCCTGCACCGAGCGCGGCACAGGTGATCTGGGATTATTACGGCGGTGAGACAAGTTTCGGAAAGCATCTTCTGCCGCTGCTTAATGCCGTAAACAAAAGCGATTCGGGCAATCTGACGCGTGATGAGATATTGAATCCTCAGGGATGGATATTGCTTTCCTTCATTATGGATCCGCGTACAGGACTGGGACGGTTCAGCGATTACCGGATCAGCAATTACAGACTGATGGAAGATATGATTCAGCACTGCCGCACAAAAACGGCTGAAGAAATTCTTCAGATACAGGATGTCAGGGAAAGAACAAAGCGGTATTTCGAACAGCAGGAACTTTTCAAAGATATGCTCAGGCGGCGATGTGAAATTCACGGAAATGTCATTGTCTCAGATCTGACCGATGAGGAAAAAATTTACAGCGGAAACCGCTTTCTCGTGTATGCACTTTACCCGGATCAGAATATCGAAGTCCGAATTATGTGGGGAAAAGACAAACAGAATGTAGTGCTGACCTGCGGACACAGCATTCTGAAGCGCAGCAGTAAGACTAATGTCGGCAAACTCATGCTTGAATACGGCGGCGGCGGACATGAGAAAGTCGGAACCTGTCAGGTTCCCGTGGAAGATTGGAAAAGGGTTCGGGATGAAATCGTCGGGCGCATGAGAAAAGACGGCTAATCATAATGGGAGAACCGTACCCCGGTACGGTTCTTTTCGGGAATATCATAATGAAAAAATTAAGAGAACTGATCATAGCCCTTGCGCTGCTGCTTACGGGTGTGGGAACTGTTTTAGCGGACGGCAGCCGGGTCACGTCCGACCTCTGGATCAGAGCAGTCATTCGGACTCAGGAAAAAGGAGCTATTGAGGCGGTCTGGAAAAAAGGGGGAGAAGACAGCACTCAGGCCGGAGACCATGTGATATGGGGATATTTCTATGCCAGTCCCGATGATGTCAGTTGGGGAAGTGAAGACAATCCCGATCTGTTTGTCAAAATCTGGTTTGACCGCAGCGGGCGTTTAGATGTCAATTTTTTTCATGTCTCTGTGCCGGATATAGAAGTTTATTCGGATTATCCTTACGACGGAATTCCGGATGCCAAAGACACTGCAAGTTTGTCTCAGAGATATGTCCGGCAGTATTTCTATCGGCAGGATGCCGGAGTAAAGCGTGATAAACGGTACAATTCATCGAGCTTACGTCTGGTATCCGCAGAAGAAGAACCGCTTGTCGAAGCCGGAATTTTTACAGATGAAAAAGGGCTGATTGACGCGGTCTGGTATAAATGCGGAGAAGCTGTGACACCTGCCGGACATAAAGTGATCTGGGGATATTTCTACGCCAGCCCTGATGATGTCAACTGGGGGAGTCAAAACAATCCGGATGTGTTTGTCAAAATCTGGTTCGACATCAGCGGGCGTACCGATGTCAATTTTTTTCATGTTTCTGTGCCGATGATTGCTGTTTATTCCGATGCCCCCGATGACACTGCTTTTGAGAAAAGAGATTTTATCTCATTGGAAAGCCGCTATGTACGGCATGAATATTATGCCGGAACCGGCTGCTCTGTTGAAGAACAAAACGAATTTGTCTATGATCTTATGAGAGATGTGTATTTATGGTATGATAAGGTTCCGGCGATTGACTACAGCGATTATGCCTCACCCGAAGACCTGCTGCAAGACCTTGTTTACAAAGAAGATAAATGGAGCAGTATCACTTCACGGGAAGATTTCCACAATTTCTATGATGAAGGCGAATATATCGGGCTGGGCTGTTTTCTTAAAATTGACGATCAATCGGATTGCCGGGTAAAATTCGTGCATCAGCATTCTCCTGCCGAAACAGCGGGCTTGGAAAGAGGAGACAAAATTCTTGAAATCAACGGCAGACTGGTCTCGGATATCTCATTGAATGACGAATGGGAAAGCGTGATCGGTGAAAATGAAATCGGCGTAAACGTGAATCTGAAAATCGCCGATTCGGACGGAGTAGTCAGAGACATAACCGCAGAGAAAGACTGGGTAACGATCAACACGGTTTTATATCATGACATATTGGAAAACCGGGGCGTTAAAATCGGCTATGTAGTTTTTTATACCTTCATCGAGGCAGCACGGGAAGAATTGGACGCTGTGTTTGCAGAGTTCAGGCAGGAGAAAATCTCCGAACTGATTGCGGATCTGAGATATAACGGCGGCGGAGAAGTCTCTGTTGCCAGGTATCTGGCAAGTCTTATCGGCGGGGATCAGCTCGCCGGGAAAGTTTTTATCAAAGCGATTCATAACCGGAAATACAGCGGCATGAACAAAACAGAATATTTTGTCGAATCGGAAAATGCTGTGAATCTTAACAGAGTCATATTCATTACCGGCGAGCAGACCTGTTCTGCCAGCGAATTGGTCATCAACAGCCTGAAACCCTACATGGAAGTGGTTCTGATCGGCAGTAAAACCTGCGGCAAACCTTACGGAATGTACGGATGGGATTTCTGCGACAAGCATATCACTCCTGTTTCGCTGAAAGCGGTGAATGCTTACGGAGAAGCCGATTATCTCGATGGCATGGTTCCCGACTGCGGCAGCCGCGATGACCTGAGCAGAGCTTTCGGAGATATTCAGGAGGATTCGCTGAAACAGGCTGTGTATTATATCGTCAGAGGAACATGTCCCGACGAATCGGAACTGTCCGAAACCGCCCCGAGGAAATCGGACCGGGGAGATATTCAGTTTTAGCAGGGTGAGTGAAACCCATTCTGCTCGATTATCCTGCGGTCTGTCGAATCTTGAAATCACTCTCAGTATCGCTCGAACTCTCCGTTATCGAAAGTATCTGTTTCTGCGGCGGTTCCGCCTGACGCTTCTTTTTTCAGGGAAAGCAGAGAGATACCCTGTGCAGAATGTCTCCTCTTTGTTCGCGGTGACGGAAGTTCCGCGTCGCTTTTCAGGCTTTTTTTCATCCTTGACTGTTCTGACCCGGAAACCTTGAAAAACAAAGCGGAGTCCAGAAGCCGTTCCGCGTGTGCCGAGAACTCCCGGCTGACAGAAGCCATCTCTTCCGTGGATGAGGCATTCTGCTGAATGACCTGATCTAACTGCTGTATGGCTTTGTTGACCTGTCCGATGCCGGATGCCTGTTCCGAGACGGACGCGCTGATTTCCTGAATCAGTTCCGATGTTTTCTGAATACCTGAAACCATTTCTTTCAGAAGGATTCCGGCTCTTTCGGCAACTTCGACATTGGATACGGAAAGGGAGTTGATCTCTTTGGCAGATTTCTGCGTATGATCCGCCAATTTGCGGACTTCGGCTGCAACTACAGCAAAGCCTTTCCCGTGTTCGCCGGCACGCGCCGCCTCTATAGCCGCATTCAGAGACAGCATATTGGTCTGACGGGCAATATCTTCGATAATGCGTATCTGCTCCGAAATGCGCTTCATTGCCTGAACTGTCTCGCCCACGGCTTTTCCGCCTTCCTGAGCAGCCTGAGCGGTTTTCATAGCAATAGCCGCTGTCTCACGGCTATTGTCCGCATTTTGACTCACCATGCCGCTCATTTCCTCCATGGAACTGGAAATCTGCTCGATACTCGCTGCCTGCTCTGAAATTCCCTGAGACACCTGTTCTGCTCCCGAACTCATCTGCTCGCTGCCGTCTGCGACCTGTTC
>DYRK01001077.1 GCA_020718785.1 Desulfatirhabdium butyrativorans
AATGTCAACCCTTATCATCATTCTTGTTTCCGTAGGTCTCGGTCTGTTTGTCCTGATTGTGATCGGGATGATTCTCTCCAAACTTTACGCACGGGCATCAAAAGAAATTTCCTTTGTGCGTACAGGACTCGGCGGGCAGAAGGTCATCATGAACGGCGGTGCGCTGGTTTTTCCAGTATTGCATGAAATTATTCAGGTGAATATGAACACTCTGCGTCTGGAAGTCCAGCGCGCCAATCAGCAGGCATTGATCACGCGGGATCGGATGCGTGTGGATGTTCAGGCAGAATTTTATGTCCGCGTCAAACCCACCAACGAGGCTATTGCAAACGCTGCACAGACTTTGGGCAAGCGTACCATGGATCCCGCATCTCTCAAGGAACTCGTGGAAGGCAAATTCGTGGATGCCCTGCGGTCTGTTGCCGCGGAAATGACTATGGAAGAATTGCATGAGCAGCGCGTGGATTTTGTGCAGAAAGTACAGACCGCGGTGAGCGAAGATCTGCTCAAAAACGGTCTCGAACTCGAATCCGTGTCCCTGACCGCGCTGGATCAGACCGACCAGAGCCATTTCAATCCCCAGAATCTTTTTGACGCGCGGGGACTTACCCGTCTGACCGAAGAAATCGAAGCCCGCAGAAAACAGCGCAATGATATCGAGCGTGACACCGAAGTTGAAATCAAGAAAAAAAATCTGTC
The DNA here is from genome assembly GCA_020718785.1 of Desulfatirhabdium butyrativorans. GTDB lineage: Bacteria > Desulfobacterota > Desulfobacteria > Desulfobacterales > DYRK01 > DYRK01. The sequence goes on from DYRK01001077.1 coordinate 700, forward strand.
TGCGGAACGTCAGAAACTCGAAGTGACGCGGGAAGAAGAATATGCCCGGATGGAACAGCAGCGCGAAATTCAGGTGCGCCGTGCCGAGCAGCAGTCTGAAATTGCCAGAGAGCAGGCTGAAAAAGAACGTCAGGCAAAAGAGGCGCAGATTCTTGCCAAACAGCAGGTGGATCAGGCGCAGATAATGGCTGAACGTGCGGTTGAGGAAGGGCGCATTGAAAAAGACCGGCTCATCAGAGAAAAAGAAATTGCAAAGCAGAAATTTGTCGAAACCGCTGAAATCGAGCGTCAGAAAAGCATCACCCTCGCGGATCAGGAGCGTGCCATCGCGATTGCCGAAAAATCCAAAGAAAAATCCGTGGCTCAGGCTGAAGCTGACAAAGCCCGTGCTTTGGCTGTAACTGCTGAAGAACGCGTCAATACCGCGAGGGAAACTGAAATAGCGGAACGTCAGAAAGCCATTGAACTCGTGGAAGCCCGGAAACAGGCAGAGCGGGAAGCTATCGGTATCATTGTTGCAGCCGAATCCGAGAAAAAAGCCGCGGCAGATAAAGCCGAGGCTCTGCGTGTGACCGCGACCGGTGAGTCCGATAAGCTGAAAATCGAGGCTAAAGC
>DYRK01001078.1 GCA_020718785.1 Desulfatirhabdium butyrativorans
CAGATGATAACAATTTAATTTTATTTTAAAAATAATCTTAGCTTGATGCATATGGAGTCCGCCCCGACATCAATTTCAGGGCTGAGAACTTCTTTCACACAGCACGCCTGAGTGTGCTTCAAGCTTGAGGTAAAAGGCTTCTGAAAGTGTTGCCGAACTTAGCAACACTTTCAGACGTCTGCTTTACCGACGGGCTGGGCGGCTTTCTTATACTTTGCACCTGCGATTTTAATCAATAATCTCAACGCTTCATTTACAGATTCATTATCTTTGAAAACTTCGGCTACATCGGATTCCAGCAAAATCAGATTGGTTCCCTGTTTGTATTTTAAAGCATATTTACCTCTCACACCGCCCTTTAACTCTGATAAATCGTATTCCGGGCGCAGATCATCATCCATTTCATTATATATATTTTTGTTCATATTGCTTCCTTTCTTTTCGTGTCAGTTTTCTGGCACTGATGATTCGTATTTTGTCATTTCTGTCTGTGTGGGAAACCATGAGCAGTTTCCCGGAAGAAGACAAGCCGATTATTATAAATCTTTTCTCATCATGGGAATGACAGGGATCGCTATATGTCATAGACAGGGAATCGGAAAAAACTGTTGCAGCTTCAATAAAAGAAACTCCGTGTCTGCTCATATTTTTTTTGGATTTTTCAGTATCCCATTCAAATTCTAAGGACATGACTTTTTCTTATCTTATTATTCTTTAATTTTTTTTACTGTTCTGTTTAATCCGTAAATCAGTCAATGCCGTAACGGGAGTATTCCGCAGGGGAAAAATCTCCCTTTGACTTTCCATCTGACCCGGCGCAGCCCGTTCCGCTGTTCTCTTTAATCCCATCATAGCCTATTTCAAAAGGGCTTTCCGAAGGTAATTCTTTAAACGCAATTTCTTCTCCCCGACTTTGAATTTCTTTCGGCAACTGAGCAAGTTCTTTTAAAAATGTTTTGGTATATTCAACTTTCCATTTCATTTTTTCTGCGACTCATAATATTCAATCGCCGATTCTCCTGTCCCCTTCAATGGACAGGGTTTGCCTGCTTTTTCTTCTGCATTTATGATACCGTGTTTAAACCGACAGTCAACTGCAAATTCAGACCTGATGCTATGCGGCGCAGAGTTGACAGTTTGACATCCCCGGCATTGTTTTCGAGCCGGGAAATAAGAGGACGTTTCACCCGAAGCCGCTCGGCAAGCTCTTTCTGTGTCAGTCCTGCCTGCTCCCTCGCCTCTCTTATCATAACTCCTATTTTGAAATCATGCCAGCCTTCCTCATAATTTTCGGCAAAAACTTCATCCC
>DYRK01001079.1 GCA_020718785.1 Desulfatirhabdium butyrativorans
ATTTTACATCCGGCTGCGTAACATCAGCTATAAATTTCGGTATGTTTTAATTTTTATTCATCAACCGCCTGCCATTTCAGAGGCAGGCAAAAAAAGGAGAATCAAGGTATGAAAAAGTCAGTCGCAGTATTGCTCTCGTTTATTTTTCTGTCTTTGTCCGGCATGGCATCGGCAGAGAAAATTGTTTTTGTCACCTCGGAGCAGCCTCCCTATGCGATGTTGGAAAAAGGTCAACCCTCGGGTCTGGACATAGACATTGTCCGGGAACTGTGCAATCGTCTCGGAATTGAGGCAGAGATTCAGGTACTGCCTTGGAAGAGAGCATTGTATCACACGGAAAGAGGCGAAGCAGATGCCATTTTTGCCCCCAGAAACACCGAAGAACGGGCAGCATTTCTGTACTACCCTTCCGAACCTCTTATCATTGAAAGAACTGTCATTCTGGCTCCCAAAGGAAGCGGAATAAAAGTAAACAGTATTGATGATCTGAAAGGTAAAATTGTGGGGGTAGTCAGAGGTTATGCACATGATCCGAAATTCGATAATGAAAAGGGAATAGAAAAGGCGGAATGCAATGATGACAATGAATTGGTGAAAATATTCGCCAAAGGGCGTGTATCCCTGATAGCCGGCTCGGATGAAGGTTCTCTGAGATACGTCTGCAAGCAGGCCGGTTTCGAGGCAGAAACCGTGTATGTACTGAATGAGACGCCGACTTATATTGCCTTTTCCAAAGCCAAAGGAGACAGAGGCAAAGCTCTGACCGAAAAATTCAGCCAGGCTCTGCGTCAGTTGAAGGAGGAAGGTTTCATCAAGAAGACTGAGAGTAAGTATTTCTAAACCTGCTCCGGAGTGCAGGCGTAAGTGCAAGAAGACCTTGCACTCCGGATTTTATGAAAAAGAAAGGAGAAAAGCAGATGACAAAATTTTCAACACTACGGGGAAAAGTTATTCTTTTCCTGCTCATGGCAATTGTTCTTGCGTTACCGGCCTGCGGAGACAGCGGAAGCAAGTCTTCAGGATCGCCTCAGCCTCTGGCCGGCGGAGAATTCAACAGATTTTTCCCCAAAGACAGCGGCGACTTCGACGTGGTGTTCACTCAGGAAAAAGCAGGCATGGCACAGGCAAAGCTGAAGAAAGCGGGCAGAGAAGTGGCAATGCTGACAATCAGCGATCTGTCCGACAATCCGGGAGCTGCGGATAAATTCAAAGGCAGTTCCGCAACTGTCGCAGGTTATCCCGCTGCCGGCAGCGGAGGCAAAGGCACTGCGGTTCTGGTAGAAAACCGTTTTCAGGTACAGGTGCGTTC
>DYRK01000358.1 GCA_020718785.1 Desulfatirhabdium butyrativorans
CGCTCCGGAAAACCCGTTTTCCGTGATTTCCGTAAGATTGCCTCTGCTGTCATAAAAAAAGAAGTAATTGCTTTCTGTCCCGGGTTTGTCACGCTTTCACAGGTAACAGACTGTAATTCGGGCACCATGTGTACCCTGCATAGCTTTTACAAGCTGGCTGTTATTCAGCTTTACACTCTTTATCATCAATATGTTTTTTATTAAATTCTATAATATTTTTAATAAGAGTCCAATGAACTTCTGCTCTCTCTCTTACTTCGGGGGCATAGACAGTCACATAATTTGTTTTTCCCATCTTTTCGATTTTCAAAAAATATGTGGAAGCGTCGTGAATGATGATAGTATCTAAAAAAAGATTGTAAAGAGAGTTTCGTATTTTCCAGATACCTTCCCTGACCAGTTCGTCAAAAAATCCTGTGAACTCTTTTCTATCAATTTTTATTTCGCAAAAGCTGAAGTTTTTCCGATAAAAGAAGTATGAATACAGCTTCGTATCCTTTTTTGTCTCAATAATCAATACAGCTGAGTATCCCCCCCATGAGTAATTTCCGATTTCCAAAAATATCTCCGCAATTTTATCATCCATCTTATCGGCTATATCGTGAAATCTTTGATAATACTGAGATTTTTTCATATGTTTCAGAGCGGCTCTTGTTGTCCAGTTTCTTTTATTGTCAAAAAAAAGAAAGAGAGCGCCGAGTAACAAAATCGTCGAAAAGAGTGCTGCCAGCTTAATTTTCATAATATTGCTCCGATAAAAAGAAACTGCTGTTCCGGATTTCTCAGAAGATATTTTTCTTTGAAAAGTGCTGAAATCTTTGTTCCGGCACTTTTCAGATGCAGAGGGTGTTTAAAAAATCTATTCCCATTTTCTAACGGACTTTTTAAACACCTTCTAAGAGCGGTTTTATGGCACCCTACGGCAGACATTCATGTCTCCCCGGTAGCGAATACCAGTTGAACAATAACCCTTCATAAAAATGGGCATGTCTTTCCGCAGTCTTTTCAGGTATCCAATAAAACTTATTTATATTTTTAGCCGCATCGTAAGCATGCACCAATTCATGAGCTAACGCCACAATTGAAAGCATGTTGTCCAGTTCCTCACCAGAGTATCTGTGAGGATTATTGATATGAGGGAATAATTTTCTCAGGAAATCGGAAATGGCATCCAAATCCATATTTATCATCGTACCCGCATACGGTTTTCCGAGAATCCAGTCCGAAAAGCCGTAGGAGGTCTCAGCTGCTGCTTTGAAAATATATCCGGGTACATGTGAAATTTTTATTTCCTGAGGTATGTTATCAAGATACCCGACTATGTTACTCATAATCGGATTATTTCTCAATTCACCGACCATACTCCGGAGTTTGTCCTGTCTGTCCTGACCGAAGGTTATTATCAGACCTAGCGGATCTCCCCAATTAACCGGATTTCCAATGACATACCCGTACAGATTTATCCCTCCTGCTAGTCCGATGGGATCAGGCGTGAGATACCTTCCCGTTTTCGGGTCATAGTACCGATGCCAGTTGTAATGCAGCCCGCTCTCGGCATCGTAATACTGCCCCGGGAACCTGAAGCTGTTTTCCACAGATGATGACCCCGGTATAGCCTCGCCGAACGGCTTGTAATCAGCCTGCCAGACGATATTGCCGTCTTCGTCTGTTACCGCCTGCGGTGTTCCGAGATGATTCAGGTGATAAAAATAAACCCTGTCCGTATTCCGTATTTCATAACATTCGGGTATTACAGCTTTTTTATTTCCGTTTTTTTTGCCGATTACCCTGACGGTATCCGTACCGATGAACCGGACATCTCCGACAGCCCCGCTGACCGTAATTTCAACAGCATCGCCCGGTTCGAGAAGAGCGCAGACCTGTTCCCTGTCGAATTTCACCGTGAGATCAGGAATGCCGTCTCTGTCATAATCGCTTAATACAGCCTTTTCGGCACAGACGGTTCCGTTCAGGGTGACAGAATCCTGCATAATATCCGAAACATCATACCCTTCGGGAAGCTCGATAAAACAGGTCATCATTCCCTTGTATGCAAGATTCAGCGTGTCAGGGTCAATATCAGTCACTGCTTCTATTATAATATCACTCCTGAAGGAAGCGACCAGCTGCCCGTTCGGTTTCCGGTACGGGGCTGTAATCCGTTATTCCCGGAGAAAGCGGGTCCCTGATTAAGCACAGATTAACTGATAACTGCCTTAAAATCCTTGCAGAAAAAAGAAAATGCCTCATTTTCGTTTTCCACAATTTTATAACACAAATCCTCAAGCTGATATTCATGAACTGATCTTATATCAATAAGAAGATTCAGAATACCTTCAAGAACGCCGATTTTTAAGTTCCTTACCCCTGTGAATGTTAAATTCAGCAGACGTTCCTCTTTCTTTTTGCCGGGATAATTACGCAGTTTCAACTCCAAAATATAATCAGAACATCCTGAATCGCAAAATTCGCGGTAAAGTTTGAGACTCTCCAAAAAACCGAACTGACCGGGATTAAGGGAATAATATTGCCGGATGGCATCGTCTTTATAACTCATGGAATAAATTCTCCTTCTATATGGCTTCCGGTCTTACCCGGACCCCATTCATATGTAACCCAACTTGCTACCTATAAACCTTAAAACAGCGGAAAATCGGAGCGGTCGCGAAAACTCCCGTTTTTTCACTTCTGATAATTTCAGGTAGTTTGCTATAGGTAGCAAGTTGGGTTATGTATGTATGATAATGAGTATCCGGAATTCCTGCTGCTTTGTTTCCAGCATTATAATCAGTTCGTCAGTCGGATATCGAAATACTTACCCGTGAAAACAGATATCCAGCCGGATCGGAAATTATATTTAATTATCTTTTCCCATCAAACAAATCTGTCAAACCGTGCCAACCATAGCTATCGGCTATGCCGATAACATGGTTGCGAAATTTTTCCGTGCAGTCTTCTTCGGCTATCATCAGATGCGGCAGATAATCGATGTCGTCAAGAACAGAAGCGATTCTTTCATGATCGACCCTATCATATGCCATTTTTCTGACAATAACAATAAGTCTTTGAATAACCGATAAAGCATTTCCGAACTTCTCCGTAGCAACCACTGTTCACTCACCTCCTATGACATCAAGAATGATATCTACGATGCGTGTTCCTTTAGTGCCTGAGGTAACAAGAATATCAGGCGGCGTTGAACCGTTTTTTGTCATATTCAGAGTATTCATAAATCTGTCCATTCCCTTCTGTGTACTCACATCAATAGCTGTCTTAGGTGATCTCAGGGCTTCGATAGGAATTTCAGATATTCCGATTCTTTTCATTCCCGCATCTACGATTTCGGCATTAATCGTTTTTTTGCCTAAAAGCTCTGCCGCTTTTGATCGCCTGACTCCGCTAAGTATCTCATAAGTTTTCGGAAGACAGGCATCTCCTATTTTGTCAACCCTGGAGCTTAAAACTATGACCACAACATCCACAACAGCCATAAAATTCTCAGTCCGCTGATTCGGCCCCCACCGGTCGGGATTGACAAACTGATCCACACGCGTAAGGATAATGTCGATCACACTGCCGGGAAAACCTTTCGGTGATGATACGGTTTCTTCCATAAGCCCGGATATATCAGTGCGATTCACCGGATTCCCCGTCACATACGCATAAAGATTGATCCCTCCTTCAAGACCAATCGGATCCGGTGTCATATACCGCCCCGTTTTCGGATCATAGTAACGATGCCAATTATAATGCAGCCCTGTTTCCTCATCAAAATACTGTCCCGGGAATCTGAAATTGTTCCTGACATCTCCGGTCGTAACGGCAACTTCTCCGAAGGGCTTATAATCAGCCTGCCAGACAATATTCCCCGCTTCATCTGTCATTGCCTGCGGGGTTCCGAGATGATTCAGATGATAAAAATAAACCCTGTCCGTATTCCGTGCTTCATAACATTCGGGTATTACAGCTTTTTTATTTCCGTTCTTTCTGCCGGTCACTCTGACGGTATCTTTGCCTGTAAACCGGACATCTCCGACAGCCCCGCCGACCGTAATTTCAACAGCATCGCCCGGTTCGAGAAGAGCGCAGACCTGTTCTCTGTCAAATTTCACCGTGAGATCGGGAATGCCGTCTCTGTCATAATCGGTTAATACAGCCTTTTCAGCACAGACTGTTCCGGATAACAGAATCCTGCGGCATCATATCCGTCTTATAAAACAGGTCATATAGTCCTGCATGGCTATTTCAAAAATTCCATAACTTCCTTAAAAGTTCCGGCAAACTTGATTTTCTCTTCAATCTCCTTTCCCTCCGCCATCGGTTCAAAAAGACTATGTTTTCTGATCAGAAGATAAATTTTTTCTTTAAACTCATTTATTGTAAGCCGGCTTATCTCTCTGTCAAAATATAATTTAACCCTTAGCATACGAGGCATGGTGAGGAAACTCCATCCCCAGTAAAATGGCAAACTGCCGACCTTTTCCGCATGTCGTACAATATATAAATATCCGCAACAATCAACCAGTTGCATTCCATCATAATATCCTTTTCCAAATGCCTCAACGGAACATACGGAAAGATTTTCATAATCTTCGACAAAATCCGCTGTATTATCTCCGGCAAAACAAAGAACTGGAAAGTTAATCAATCGGGCTGCCTCCGCATCATAGAACTTACCCGGAAATCCCTCACCGATGAGCCGTTCTCATCTGTACCGGAAATAAGACTGCCTTCGGTATTAAAGCACGCTTACGCCGGAAGCAGTTTTTCTCACACGCCTTCCGAAAGTATATTCGTAAAAAACTCTATCTGTCCCGATTGACAGTAGCATCAATTCTTTTAAGAAGCTCACCTTTTATATCAACATCGCTGCTCGAAATCAATTTTTTCAGCTTCAAATTCCTGCTTTTTGAGGTTTCCGGATCGAAATTTCTGTCGAATATTTCTTCGATCAGACTGTCATCTTTTCTGAACATTTCGTTCGCTTTAAGAGTTCTGATTATTTCCCTTTCAACTTTGTCCGATACGTCAGTCTCCCATAAAGAGATTGTATTTTGTAAACCCTGATGAGTCGGATATTTCCTTATTGTCCGCAATCCTTTTATGATTATAGAATCGCTTCCGGAAGCTATCTCGGCAAAGGCTTTTTTTAAAATCTCATCTCTTTCCTCATAAGAAATTTTTTCCTTACAGGAGACCGTCAATAAAAGAACAGAAAACAATACTGTAAAAATTTTTCTTTTCATCTTTACCATCCCTGAATCCGCTTACCGATTTTTACAGATTCACGGTTCGCGACAAACAGATACCATCCGATATCAGCAGTAAAAAAACCTGTTTCTTTCCCTTTCTTATTTATCGGGGCAACTTTTCCCCGGGCGGCTATGACTCTTGCCCCCTTTACCGCATCGGCGAGTTTCTGTGCGAAATCACCTGCACCGTTATTACACCCGAACAGTGAGATATCAGCTTTGTCTGAAAAAACAATATCTCCCTTTTTAATCATATCACGCAGATCATCAATGTCTCTCTGATTCCATATTCCGAAAAATGAAGCGATCATTCCGATCAATGTCTTCTTGTTATAAAATCCTTCTTCCTCGGACATAACTATTCCTCCCTTATATCCGTGAGAATAGACAGACAACGATGTTATCGGATCATCTTCGGAAGAAAACTGAGATAAAAGAGACAGGAATTCTTTGCCGTCAGAAGGAGTTATGACAAAGGCGCCGGTCTGTTTTGCACGTCCGATGAACGTTTTCTCATCACCGAATCCCAGAGCTGCCACAGCTATCTCAATCAGTCCGAACGGATCCGCCAGATTAACCGGATCATTCAGGACATAACTGTAAAGATTTATCCCCCCTTCCAGCCCAATCGGATCCGGCGTCAGATACCTTCCCGTACCCGGGTCATAATATCTGTGCCAGTTGTAGTGCAGCCCGGTTTCCTCATCAAAATACTGTCCCGGAAAGCGGAAATTGTTCTTCACATCCCCGGCTGTAACTTCAGCCTCGCCGAAGGGCTTGTAATCAGCCTGCCAGACAATATTCCCCTCTCCGTCTGTTATTGCCTGCGGGGTTCCGAGATGATTCAGGTGATAAAAATAAACCCTGTCCGTATTCCGTGCTTCATAACATTCGGGTATTACAG
>DYRK01000359.1 GCA_020718785.1 Desulfatirhabdium butyrativorans
AAAACGATTTTCTCTCGTTCCCAAGCCCCGGCTTGGGAACGCACTTGCCGGGGAAACCCCGGCTTCCCGTGGTCCGAAGCCGGGGCTTGGGAACGAGGAATAAAAAGATTTTCCAAATCCTTTTATAGCAGAAATACAGTTACAATTCAAGTTCCGATTCCTCTCCGTATTCTGGAAGATCGTCATCTTCCGGAAAATTATCATCTTGGGAATCCTCTTCGGGATCATCTTCTTCAGGATCATCGCTATAGCAGTTCAGTTCTCTTTTAAGCTCTGCTTGAGTTTCCTTTTCCAGGGGCGAAGTGAATGTTTCTGCTGAAGAATTTTCTTTGTCCGAGGATAATTCTATCTCTGTTTCCTGCCCGTCTTCAGTGCGGATAAGTACCCGGCTGCATATAGGATTAAGCCGAATCACTCTTCCCTTTCCTTTGGGAGTCTCCATGATTTCGCCGAGTTTCGGCATATCTGCTTTGAGACGCATATAGGTTTCGTATTCATACGTCAGGCAGCACATGAGCCGTCCGCACAGTCCTGAAATTTTAGTGGGATTCAAAGAAAGATTCTGTTCTTTTGCCATACGGATGGAGACTGTTTCGAATTTTTCTATGAATGCGGCACAGCACAGTTCGCGGCCGCATCGTCCGATTCCGCCGCACATTTTTGCCTGATTCCGGATTCCGACCTGCCGCATTTCTATCCGCGTATGGAATTCTTTCACCAGAATTTTGACCAATTCCCGGAAATCAACACGTCCCTCGGCTGTGAAAAAGAAAGTCAGTTTGCCTGCGTCAAAAGTGCTTTCGACAGCAAACAGATTCATTTTCAGTCCGAGTTCTTTGATGTATCCCATACAGAATTTATGTGCTTCTTTTTTAAATTCGGCATTTCTTTCCTTTTGCTCGAAATCCTCAGCGGTTGCGGTACGGAAGACTTTTTTCAGGATGCGCTTCTGAGAGCTTTCAGTATCCGATTCACTGTTTTTATCTTCCGGTTCATGGAGTTCACTGTCTTTGCAGGCTGCGATATCTTCGTTTGTCAGGACAGGATCATTCTCTTTTTCCGGGACAGGATTATCTTCCGTTTCCTGCGGCACGATATCGTTTTCATCGCGAAACACGGGCGGGACTGCCACAAAACCGAATCCCAGACCCTGCTCGGTTTCCACAATCACTGCATCCCCGCGGTTTAATACAAAGGCACCGGCGTCGAAATCGTAAACTTTACCGGCAGGCTTGAATCTGATACCGACAACTTTTATCATTTTAAGTATTTAAGTCTTTAAATGTTTAAGTTTTCAAATGTCTGACGATCTGATTCAACTGTAAAGCGGGTTTGCCGCTTTACGGAATTCAGCGGACAGCAGTTCAAATCTGTTGAAACTGTAAAGCGGGTTTGCCGCTTTACGGAATTCAGCGGGCAGAGTTTCAAATCGCAAGCCGCATGAACAGAACTTCCAGCGTCAGCCTTGAATTGGCGTTTGACCTGAGATTCTTCTGCGCTGATTGAACGGCTTTGAGTTTTGAAAGCAAAGACGGGGTATTTATTCTCTGCGATGCTTTCAGAATGCGGTCGAAAATATCCATATTGATGATTTTTTCAGGATCATATTTGCAGATCACCGCATCCCTCAGCCAAGTTCTCATTATTTCCAGATCATCGGGAATACGGTCTTTGTTTTTCGACAATTTTTCTGCCAGAGCCAGAAACCGGCACATTTCGCCGGGCTTTGATGTAATAAATTCAAGCTCACGGACTATCCAGTTCCGCCGGTTTATCCAGGAGACGCGGCTCATGGCAATTGCTCTGGAAAAACTTCCCTGTGCCAGCCTCGCGGCAAGCTCCGCATCATCGGTCCCGACTCCCTTTTTTTCAATCAGAAAAGTTTTAATCCGTTCCAGCGGGATCGGATTAAAACGCAGGTGACGGCACCGCGATAACAGCGTAGGCAGAACATCCCCTGCCTGTACCGCGGTCAGTATCAGAACAGTCCGATCCGGAGGCTCTTCCAGCATTTTAAGCAAAGCATTGCCGGCTTCCGGGTTCATGCTCTGCGCGTCGGCAATAATCGCCACCCGCATATCGGCCTGATAGGGTTTCAGACTCAGTTCATGGCAGAGTTCCCGAATCTGAGCGATTCTGATAAAAGGTCCTGAGGGTTCGGTCAGGCTGATATCCGGATGGTTTCCAGATTGAATTTTTTTACAGGAACTGCATTTCCCGCATACGGCTGTCCGCCTGAAATCATCGGCATCCGCTGTCGCCGAGATATCTGAAGACGGATCAGGATTCCTGCAATTGCAGGCCATGGCAAATGCCATAGCTGCTGTCCGTTTCCCCACGCCTTCAATACCTGTAAAAAGAAAAGCATGGGGAACAGTTCTTTTCCGAATGAGCGAAAACAGCAGGCTGTAAGGATTATAAATCATAGCAGTCGGCGAGCAGTTGCCGGTGAGCAGTTGCCGCTGTTCACCGGTCATTGATTAATAACGATGATTAATAATCCACGCGTTCTTTCAATTCTTTTCCGCATTTGAAAAACGGAAGTTTTTTAGGCGTAATTGTAACTTTTTCGCCTGTTTTCGGATTTCTGCCCGTGTAGCTTTTATAATGTTTGACAAAAAAGCTGCACAAGCCCCGAATTTCCACACGCTCTCCGCTTGCCAGTGCGTCTGCCATATTGCCGAAAAAAATTTCAACCACCTTTGCGGCATCTGTTTTTGAAATGTTTGCCTCGTTCTTCAGGGCGGCGATCAGCTCTAACTTGTTCATTATGCAACTCCTTCCCGCGGTTTTTTGACAGTTCCTGTCCGATGCAAAAGCCTTAATTATGTCTTTAATTTTAAGATGTTGTTTTATATAGAAAATCGTTCTCGGATAGTCAAGTATTATTTTTTTATAAATGAAGAAATTGTAAAATCCGCCCGCGCTCTTATTTCCGGAGTGCTGAAAATGCCTATCTCGTTCCCAAGCCCCGGCTTGGGAACGCACTTGCCGGGGAGGTTCCCCGGCTTCCCGTGACGGGAGACGGACCGAAGCCGGGGCTTCGGGAGCAGATGCGTTCCCAAGCCGGGGCTTGGGAACGATGAAAAACCATTTTATAGGATCGGCATTTCAGCACTCCTTGCTAAAAATGATTTTAGCACTCCTCCGCTTACTTAATCTCAGGCAGAAGCTGAATATCTTCTTCATTCACCTCGACTGCCGCGGATTGTCCGAGCGCGCCGATATAAACCACCACCCGGTCTGTGCTTTTGTATCGGACAAAGGTCCCGGTCACTCCGGTAAAAGGTCCTGAAATGACAAGAATCCGGTTCCCTGTTTCCAGACGGGTTCCGCTGATGATTTCCTGATCCGAGCTTACCATGATTTTCAGGGATTCTATATTTTCATCAGGGATGGCAACGGGTCCTTTGACAGTGCCGATAAGACGGACTGCGCCTGCGGTTTTGACAATTTCAAGATGCCGCGCGGGACTCAGATCGCTCTTCACAAAAATATAACCGGGGAACAGGGGAACCTGAATGATCTTTTTCCTGTCCAATCGTCTGCTTCTGACACTTATTTTCGGCAGAAACACCTCGATTTTCTTTTTATCCAATCCCTCGGTGACCACATTTTCAAACCTGCTTCGTGTATGCAGCGCGTACCATGCGGGACTAAGTTTTGCGAGTGTCATTTTCCTGTTCCGAATTCTCCCAATCCGTAAAGATTCACCATAACTGCGGTCTTACGGTCATCTGACTCAGTCGTGTGACGGAGGTCAAATGACCAGCATTGCGCCTCGTAAAGAAGCCCCAGACTGTTTCTTATTTCTTTTCCGTCACGGATATTGCGTTCATAATCAGCACGCGCGGTCAGACTGTCCGACAGCTTTACTGACAGATCGGTGAAAAAAGATTCCTGAAAATCCTCGGAATACCGGTATTCCGCAAATATCCTGTCCCCGCGGTCATCCCAAAGATTCAGACCGATATTGCGGGATTGAAATTCATTGTCATAAACAGACCATTTTGCATCGGCTTTCAAGGATAAAAATTGTCCGGGATTCAGAGTGATTTCACCGGACAGCGGCGAAAATTGCCGGTCTGTCTGTCCGTTTTCATCGGATTCGTCATTATCTATATAATAGCTCTGCTCCAGTTTGAAACGGCAGAATTGCCGGTACGACGGAGATTCACCCTCTGCGGAATTTGACCGTGCCGTTAAATGATTTGTAAGAGAATAGGTCAGCCGGTTCTTTTTTCCGACCTGATCGCGGTAATCGCTTTCCGGATATTCACCTTCATCTCCGTCCGGAACATATTCATAAACAATCTGGGGAGTTATTCTGTGCCGGATACGGTTTGTTCCTGAGCCGGACTTTCCTGATCCAAGATCAAATACTTTGGACAGGTCTGAGGACAGTGCCAGTTTCACATCATAAGTCTGGCGATGAAAATTATTATCCGAGTCTGCCGTATTCCGGAAATCCTCTGTTTCATCGGTATTCCAGAAGGTTTCCCTGAGTCCCGCAGAAGGTTCGAATCTGAAATAATTTCCGAATCCCAATGGCATATAAATTCTGGGATATATGTCAGCACGATGAATCCTTGTTCCGTCTTTACGGAAGAAATAAGTGTAATCGCCCGAATATGTTCCATAAAGAGGCGTGTGAGGAATCCGCTGTTTTACGGCATTGAAACGGACAAAAGGCAGTTGCTGCAAAGTGCTGTCTGTGTCGCTCTGACGGCTTATACTGTCGTCATACCATCGGATTCCCGTATTCAGGCTGCATGTTTCCCATATCCTGCCGAGACCCAGGCTGCTGACGCGTACCGGATCGCTGTAATCCTCCAATCCTCTGCCGAAAGTTTTCCTGAAATATTCGTCAGTTTTGTCAAATCCCAGATATCCGTCTTTAAATTCATGAAGGTAATCCTGATCGCTTGCAATGTCAATGTCAATTTTTGCAAAGAATTCAGGCAGAATCTGCTGATCTGCCTTCATTCTGAACCAATAGCGATCTGCATTGGGGCGAAGCGCGCTGTCGTCTTCATATCCCCATTTTTTGCCTGAAACGGATCTGCCGTCATCGCGTTTGCTGTCATCGAGAAAATCGGCGGCCAGTGTTCCTTTTGAACGCTTATCAATGACATAGCGGTATTCCGCGGCAGTCCGAAGTCCGCGCTCTTCCATCGGGTTCAAAGACAGGGTTGCATCCGAATTTTCATTGATAGCCCAATAAAAAGGCTGCTGATATGCCAGCCCTTTACGGTCCGAAATTTCTATCTCAGGTATCAGCAGTCCAGACTGACGTTTCTGTTTCGCGGGAAAAACAAAAAACGGCACATACATCACGGGAATGCCTTTGATCCACAAAGCGGCATGTTTTGCAAAGCCGTATCCTTCAAGGGTAACTTCAAGGCTTTTTCCGGTTATTTTCCATGCCGGAGAATCGCCGTCACATGCGGTGATACTGGCATCTTCAGCTTTGTAAGCAGCTTCTCCGGTTTTCTGAATCCTGCCTCCTTTTATATAGAGATTGTTTTGTTTCAGAAAAATAATGCCGTCAGATATGGTTCCGGTTTCGTCTTTCAGATCAGCTTCAATCCGCGTTCCTGTCAGCACATCTTCCCCTGATGTCATCATCACATGACCTTCGGCAAAAGCTTTCATCACATTGTAATCAAAGGTGATCACATCCGCGCTCAGTTTTCTGTCACCCTGTGCGACAGTGACGTTTCCTCTGGCAACATACCGGTTTTCCTTCTGATCGTATTCGATTCCGTCTGCTGTCATGCGCCAGGGAATACCGGGGATTTTACGAAAAAACGAATGGCTGCTTTCCGCGCAGGAATATGAAGGGATGAAAGCCGCGGCAAATATGCTGGCGATAATGCAATATATTGTATTCTGTATAAAACAAATCTGTTTTCCTGTTTTCATGATAATCTCTTGAATATGAATGAAATTTAGGATATAAAAGCCGATTCGCTTGGAAAAGTCAAGATTTTACGGATTTTTTTCAGGGACAGTCTTTAAGAATTCTCTGTAAGAATAAGAGGATAAGAAAGATTTATTTTTTCTTCTGCATGTTATGGAAGGCGTTGAACAGATATAGTCCATAAATTCATTGATTTTTGTTGACTTTCATAGAAATATAATTATTA
>DYRK01000360.1 GCA_020718785.1 Desulfatirhabdium butyrativorans
ATATGCCTGAACGCCTGATGCGGAAAACGGATCGTCATCTTTTCAACACCCAATATTTTCACGGAGGACTTTTTTCCGCTGAACTTGGCATACGGGGATGGGCGCTCATTTTCAATTTCTCTCCCTCCGACCCGCGGACCGTCGCAAAGTATGACGGACTTCAGAGTCCGGCCGAACGGCTCAACGAATTCAGCTATCATCCAAATTGGCTACAAAATCTTTTAATTTCAGCATCCATGGGAGGTTATCAGTGCCCTCCCCAAAAGGCGTTATAATCAGGATAATTTTGGCATTATGAAAAATAGCAGAAAACATTTTAACGAAATTCTGAATATTTTGGGAAAACCATACTGTGAAGGAGATAAATTTGCAATTTATAATTGTGACTGTTTGGAAGCAATGAAAAAACTGCCTGAAAAATTAATAAATCTTACTGTTACAAGTCCTCCCTACAATATTGGAAAAGAATATGAAAATATACTGTCACTTAAAGAATATCTTAATTGGTGCGAAAAGTGGATCAGTCAGGTATATCATATAACAGTTGCCGATGGAGCTTTCTGGCTGAACTTAGGCTATCTGTCAATACCTGGCAGAGCCAAAGCTGTCCCGATTCCATATTTGCTTTGGGATAAAATTCCTTTTTTTCTCATACAGGAAGTTGTCTGGAACTATGGTGCCGGAGTAGCTGGAAAAAAGTTTTTGTCCCCGCGAAATGAAAAATTTTTGTGGTATGCAAAAGATGAAAATAACTATGTTTTTAATTTGGATGATATAAGAGATCCGAATGTTGAATATCCCAATCAAAGGAAAAACGGTAAGTTACGATGCAATACTATTGGTAAGAATCCTTCCGATGTCTGGCAAATAGCCAAAGTAACATCAGGCAAAAACAGAGCATCACCTGAGAGATCACCTCATCCCGCCCAATTTCCAAGAGATTTGGTTGATCGGATAATCAAAGGTTTTTCCAATGAAGGTGATCTGATATTAGACCCTTTTATAGGTTCTGGAACAACCGCCGAGGCAGCACTGATTTATAACAGATATGTAATCGGGTTCGAAATCAATGAGAATTATTGTGAATATATATCATGCAGATTAAACCTGAATTCTTCACCCAAATATTTTAAGACCGTTACAGAGGAAAGTTTACATAGAAATGAAAAAAATAATCAATTATATCTATTCTAAATTTAAAAATGATTTTGCATTCTTGCACGGTTTGATAATGTTTTTATCGTTGCCGTTATAGGATAGCAATTCTTTGATACTGTTTACACCCAAACTGTTCAGCTTTTTTGCCGTCTTATCACCAATTCCCGGCACAAGCCGTATAGGAGATTCCAGACGGTATTTACCTTGAATTTCAATAAGTTTAAAACTATAAACATAATCGGGAAGCCCGGCCATTTGACCAGTTGGGGATTTCTGAGGTTGCCAATCGGAAAAATCAATCCAACCAAAACGAATTAGTGTAATGGTCTGATTGAAAAAATTTACAGTTATGTAAAATCCGGATTTATCTTTACGCTCTGAATCATCTTTTTTTGCGCCTTGTTGATTGAAACTTCTATTGCCGTATATTTTTGTCCCTAATTGTCCGGAAGTTTTGATTTCAATTGAATAATATGGATTTGAATTGTAAACAAGGTCTTTTTCATCTTTAGCTATACAGCCACGCCATTTATCAGGATATTTTGTGTTTAGTTCTTTAGCAAAAAGTTTTTCAAAAAAATATCCGACCACAGTGGCGGGAACATCAAGCTCTTTTAAATTTATTCCGCTTTTATTTTCACCTATTCGGGTTTTCCATAAAATATCCCAACAAAAAAGAGCAATGTTTTTAATCTCACAAAGTTTAAGCGGATGTTCCTTAATAAGTTCCTCTGTCTTTTTTTTATATTGAGTTTCTTCTAAACCATGATATGGAGAATTCTTATTCATGATTCCCAATCCTTAAAAAAAATTGAAATTTCTGTTTGCAGACCCTTTAGGATTCGTATAATATTTAAAAGAGAAACATTCCTTTCCCCTATCTCTGCGCTTCCGATATAAGTGCGATGGAGACCAGATCGAAAGGCTAATTCTTCTTGGCTAATGCCAAGTTTCTCTCGTATTTTACGAACCTGCTGACCAAATCGAACAAGTTCTGTGTTGGAATCTTTGGATTTCATAAAGTTACCTTTAAATGAATGCATATATCGGTAATGCCTATGTGTCCACAGACTATGAGTAGCATCTGAAAGTAACGGTTTTTTTTGAGTATTTTTATTTGAAGCACTTTTTTTCCGGCTGATTGCGGGCAGTCGGGCAATCAGTGAAAGGAACCCATAATATCTATGGCAGAGATCATGTTCAGCAACATTTCGGAACTTGCACAGTTGAGAAATGAAGCTCTTACCGGCGGCGGCTCTGACAAAATCGGAGAACAGCACGCCAAGGGCAAACTGACAGCTCGGGAAAGAACAGAGCTGCTGTTGGATGAAGGCTCTTTTGAGGAATTCGATATTCTTAAAACCGGCCGCGGAAACGGAACCGAAGCCGCGTATCCGGGAGACGGTGTGATTACCGGACACGGAACCATAGACGGCAGAGAAATTTTTGTTTTCAGTCAGGATTTCACAGTAGTCGGCGGCTCTCTGGGCGAAGCGCATTCCCAGAAAATATGCAAAGTCATGGATCTTGCACTCCGCGTTGGCTGTCCGATTGTGGGCTTAAACGATTCCGGGGGCGCGAGGATTCAGGAGGGCGTGGATGCACTCGCGGCTTACGGAGAAATCTTTCACCGGAATGTCCATGCCAGCGGCGTGGTTCCCCAGATTTCATGTATCATGGGACCCTGCGCGGGCGGTGCGGTTTACAGCCCTTCAATGACTGATTTTATTTTTATGGTGGAACGCTCGTCATATATGTTTGTCACGGGTCCCAATGTGGTACGAACTGTGATCCATAAAGACATCAATGCAGAAGAATTGGGCGGGGCATCTGTCCACGCGGAAAAAAGCGGAGTTGCCCATTTTGTTGTTCCGAATGACATTCTCTGCCTGAGAGAAGTCCGGCGTCTGATAAGCTATCTGCCTTCGAATAACCGCCAGAAAGCCCCGTTTCTGGAACTGAGAGACCCTGCGGAACGCAAAGACCCGGTATTGGATTATCTGATTCCGCCGAACCCGAATCAGACCTATGATATGAATATCCTGATTTACAGCATTTTGGACGGTGCGGAATTTCTGGAAGTCCAGCCCGATTTTGCCCGCAATATCATCACCGGATTCGGGCGGCTGGGCGGACAGACCATCGGATTGGTTGCGAATCAGCCCGCGGTCCTGGCCGGAGTGCTGGACAGCAACGCGTCTTTCAAAGCAGCGCGGTTTGTCCGTTTCTGCGATGCCTTCAATATCCCATTGGTTTGTCTCGTGGACGTTCCGGGATTTATGCCGGGTCCCGAACAGGAACACGGCGGCATCATCCGTCACGGCGCGAAACTGCTGTATGCCTTTGTCGAGGCAACAGTTCCCCGCATCACCGTGATTGTCCGTAAAGCTTACGGCGGCGCATATCTCGTGATGAATTCCAAGCATATCCACTGCGATATCAACTATGCCTGGCCCACTGCCGAAATTGCGGTTCTCGGTCCCCGCGGGGCGTCGGAAGTTGTTTATCGGAAGGAAATCAAAGCAGCAGCAGACCCGGAAAGTGTTCTGAATGAGAAAATGGAGCAGTACCGTAAAAAATTTGTCAATCCCTTTGTGGCTGCAAGACGCGGATATATTGACGATGTCATTTTTCCCAGAGACACCCGGCACAGGCTTATCCGGACCCTTCAGTTTCTCGAAGGCAAAAAAGCAGTGAGACCGGAACGAAGGCATGGGAATATTCCCCTGTAAACAGGTATGCGTATAAAGTGAGATATTTCAGGAGATCATAGAATATGTTTGATAAAATTCTTATTGCCAATCGGGGAGAAATAGCTGTCCGTATTATCCGTACCTGCAAAGAAATGGGAATCCGGACCGTCGCGGTTTACTCGGAAGCAGATTTCCGAAACCTTCATCTCAGGGAGGCTGACGAAGTGATTCCGCTGGGAGGTGCAAGACCGCAGGAATCCTATCTGGCAAAAGAGAAAATTATTGACGCGGCTCTGCAAAGCGGCGCGCAGGCGATCCATCCGGGATACGGATTTCTTTCCGAAAACTCCCGGTTTGCAGAAATGACAGAACAGGCCGGTCTGACCTTTATCGGACCTCCTTCGGAAGTCATTGCAATTCTGGGAGACAAAATAGCTGCAAAAGCCATTGCCAAGACTGCCGGCATTCCCACGGTTCCGAGTCATACAGAAGTCATGGCTTCCCACGAAGAAGCCTCGGCAGCGGCCGAGAGCGTGGGATTTCCGGTATTGCTGAAACCGGCAGCCGGCGGCGGCGGCAAGGGCATGAGGATCGTCTATCATCAGGATGAACTCGCGGCAGCATGGAGCGTATGTCAGGATGAGACACGGAAAGCCTTCGGCGATGACCGGATTTTTATCGAGAGATATATTCCCAAGCCGAGACATATCGAATTTCAGATTTTTGCAGACCGCCACGGCAATGTGATTCATCTCGGGGAACGAGAATGCTCGGTTCAGCGCAGATATCAGAAAATCGTTGAAGAATCGCCTTCAACAGCGTTAAACGAACTGCTTCGCAGAAAAATGGGAAAATTGGCCTGCGAACTGGCGCGCAAAGCCGGATATGTCAATGCCGGAACCGTGGAATTCATAATGGATCCAGACGGAAACACCTTTTTTCTGGAAATGAACACCCGGCTTCAGGTGGAGCATCCTGTTACCGAAATGGTTACGGGCCTGGATTTGGTCGAGCTTCAACTCCGTATTGCCTGCGGAGAGCCGCTGCCGATGAAACAGGAGGAAGTTTCTTTTTCAGGCTGTGCCATTGAAGCCCGAATCTGCGCGGAAGACCCGTCAAAAGGCTTTGTTCCTTCTGTCGGACTCATCACCCGCTACGGCGCGCCCAGAGGAAAAAATATCCGTTTGGACACCGGAGTCTGTGCAGGCTCAAACATCAGCGTTTACTATGACTCAATGCTTGCCAAAGTCATATCGAGGGGAGAAAACCGCGAACAGGCAAGAAAACAATTAGTCGAGGCTCTGAACCGCTACGATATCGAAGGCGTGCTGACCAATATTGATTTTGTCAATCAGATTCTGGTTCACCCGGTATTTGCCAAAGGAGACCTCTCCACGGATTTTATTGCCGATCACATCGAAAACTCGGCAATTCCTCAGCCCGAGGAATATCTGGAATTTACTGCTGTTGCCACCGCTCTGGTTCACCATATCCGCGAGACTCTGGTCCGGGACTCTTTAAAACCCATGAGGGCGCAGATCGGAAGCAGTTCGCCGCCTGAAACCGTGTATGAATACGTTGCCAAAAGTGACGGCGATATTTTTACGGTACAGATTGAGAAAGGAGAGTCGGATTTTGACTGGCTTATATGGGTCAATGATAAGCAATACCGTCTGGAGACCCCGCGGTTCGAATTCTACCGGCGCAGACTCAAGTTGAAAATCAATGACTCAACGCACTATTTCCGAATAAAATATCAGGGGAATTTTATCTGGATAGCATTTTCGGGAATGACTCGGCTCTTTGAAATTTACAGTCCCAGAGAATGGAAATTAGCCCGCTATATGCCCAGTCCTGTGAAAAAGGTTCTTGACAATGTGCTGGAATGTCCTATGCCCGGCTTGATTGTCGAGGTCAAAGTCAGAAAAGGGGATAGAATTTACCGGGGGCAGGAACTGCTCGTGATCGAGTCAATGAAAATGGAAAGCGGCGTTGCATCTCCGTGTGACGGCTATGTGGATTCGGTCTCGGTACAATCCGGCGACGCGGTTGAAACCGGAAAGGTTCTTATGACATTTGCTCTGTAGCCGGGATGAGTGCGGAAATGAAAAGAACAAAACGACTTGCAAAGTCGTTTTTCCGGAGGATGATTTTGCAAATCGTCCGTTTTTTCCGGCAATGAATTGCCGGGCTATTCTCAGCCGTCCCTGCGGGACTGAAGAAACTAAGTTTTTAAAAAAAACTTAGTTTCTTATCACCTGACATTACTCTCTCACATGACACTCCCCG
>DYRK01001080.1 GCA_020718785.1 Desulfatirhabdium butyrativorans
CTGACGACAATTAGAAATACCCGTGGAATAATTCATCATCCGTTTTTCTAAAAAGCTGTTACCTTACAGTATTTTAAGGAAGACCTATGATCAAAGAAACGCAGTATGTAAATCTTATAAAGGAATTCAACAAGTCAGGAGAAATAACAATGAGTTCAATGAAATCAGGCATGAGCCGGAAAACCGGTTCAAAATATTTGAAGTCGGGCAAAGGTCCCGGCGAATTGAGAAAGCCGCATACATGGCGCACCCGCAATGACCCGTTTGCCGATGTTGCGGAGGAAATAAACAAAATGCTGGAGAATGCTCCAGAGCTTGCTCCGCTGACAGTTTTCACGGAACTGCAGGATAAATATCCCGGTTTGTTTGCGGATGGTCAGCTGAGGACGCTTGAACGCAGAGTTAATGAATGGAGGATGGAAAAAGGCAAATCGCAGATTGTCAGCATAGCACAGAGCCATGTTCCCGGGAGACTGATGGAACTTGACTGGACGGATATGAATGCCCTGCTGATTACAATAGCCGGAGTTGATTTTAAACATTTGCTGTGTCATGCGGTTATGACATATTCAAATTGGGAGTGGGCGGAAATTGCATTTTCGGAGAGTTTCCAGTCGTTGAAAAAAGGGTTTCAATCGGCGATATACAGGCTTGGCGCTGTTCCCGAAATTTTGCAGACGGACAACAGTTCCACGGCCACTCACTGTGTGGAAAGAGGAAAAGAGGCCAGAGATTTCAACCACAATTATCTTACTTTTATGGAACATTACGGAGTCCGTCCGCGAACCATAAATGTAAACAGCCCTGATGAGAACGGAGATATTGAAAGTGCCAACGGGCATTTGAAACGGCGCATAGAACAGTATCTCCTGCTCCGAGGAAGCCGTGATTTTTCAAGCATTGAAGAATACAGGATTTTTCTCAATGATATCCTGATAAAAGCCAATAAGAACAGAGTCGAAAAAGTTAAAGAGGAACTGCAGGTGATGCGGGAACTTCCAGAACTGCGGCTTCCTGAATATACTGAGGAGGAAAAGACCGTGAGCACATTCGGGACGATAAGGGTGAAAAAAATCGCTTACAGCGTTCCTTCCAGGCTGAAAGGGTGTAAGGTCAGGGCACGTGTCTATGAGGATAGAATTGAGCTGTTTTCAGGCGTGAATCATATTGAAACTCTTGAAAGGAAAACCGGTTGCGGTTATAAGATCGACTACCGGCATGTGATAGAATCCCTGCGCCGCAAGCCGGGTGCGTTCGCCAACTGCCGTTATAAGGATCAGCTTTTCCCTTCCGAAATATTTTCAGC
>DYRK01000361.1 GCA_020718785.1 Desulfatirhabdium butyrativorans
ATCAATGAGGCTGAGAATCTCCGGCGGCAGGTAGCTGACAAAAAAATCTCTTCCCACTTTATCCGTAATCCGCAGGCTGTCCGTCCCTGGCAGCATGTGCTGGAACCTTTATCCGGGTATCTGCTTTTGGGACAGCAGCTTATTGAAAGAAAAAAAGAGTTTGCCGGCGCATGGAATTTCGGACCCGCGGATGAAAGCCATATTTCTGTGAGCGCAACGGTGAAAAATTTGCAGGCACGGCGGAAAAATATTGACTTTGAAATCATACATGATAAGAATGCTCCGCATGAAGCGAACATGCTGAAAATGGACTGTTCAAAAGCCCGCTCCCTGCTCGGCTGGAAACCGGTCTGGAACAGTGCCGCAATGCTTGAAAAAACAGCAGCGTGGTATCGTGAATTTTATGAGGCTGGCAGAGTGATAAGCCAGGAACAGTTGACTGAATACATTGAGGATTCAAAACAGCAAAAATCGGCAGCACCGCAGAATGAAATTTCATCATACACCCCTTAAAGACGCTTATATCATTGAACCGGAGCCGTTTTCCGATCACCGGGGGAAATTTTCCCGCATTTTCTGTCAGAATGAATTAAAGCAGATCGGTCTTGAAAAACAGATTGTTCAGATCAATCATTCCCTGACTGTTCAGAAAGGCGCAATCCGGGGAATGCACTATCAGAAACCGTCCAAAGCGGAAATCAAAATGGTGAAATGTATCAGCGGAGCCGTGTTTGATGTGATTGTTGATCTGAGAAAGGGTTCTGAGACATTTTTGAAATGGCAGGGTGAAATTTTATCTGCCGAAAATATGAAAATGATGTATGCCCCGGAAGGCTTTGCTCACGGATTTCAGACCCTTGAAGAAAATTCTGAACTCCTCTATTTTCATACTGATTTTTATAGCCCTGAGCATGAGGAAGGAATACGCTATAATGATCCGGTGATTAATATTTCATGGCATTTGGAAGTATTACGCATATTCTTCTTCTTATTCCGCTATCTGGCTGGAACACGCAAGACAGTATGCGGATATGATTACCGAAAAGATCGGGCTGACCGAATCCTCGCTTGTGATTGAAATTGCATCGAATGACGGATATTTATTGCAATATTTTCAGCAAAAGCATATTCCCTGTCTGGGAATAGAGCCGTCAGAAAATACTGCCGATGTTGCCAGAGAAAAGGGGATTCCGGTGATCATTAGATTTTTTCGGGGAAAAGTTAGCGACAGAATTGGCGGCGGAAGGAAAAAAAGCGGATCTGCTGGTCGGAAACAATGTTCTGGCGCATGTTCCCGATGTCAATGATTTTGTGAAAGGATTGAAGCTTGCCCTGAAACCCGGCGGGGTCATTACGATGGAATTTCCGCACCTGATGCGTCTTGCGGAACAGAATCAGTTTGATACGATTTACCATGAGCATTTTTCCTATTTTTCTTTTCATACGGTCAGGGCTGTTTTTGCCGCTCACGGACTGGATATTTTTGATGCTGACGAGATTTCCACTCACGGCGGCTCTTTAAGAATTTATGCCGGGCATCGGGAAGAGATAAGCCGTCCTGTTTCGGACAGCGTTGCCGCTTTGGAAAAAGAAGAAATTCTGAGAGGAATGCTCGCTTTGAGTTATTATCAGTCTTTTCAGCAGCAGGTGAGTCAGGTTAAAAATGATCTGCTCGGTTTTTTAATCGAGCAGAAGCGGCATGGAAAGAAAGTAGCGGCTTACGGGGCTGCCGCAAAAGGAAACACGCTTCTGAAGTGCTGCGGCGTCAAAAAGGACCTGATTCTTTTTGTTGCGGATGCGTCTCCGTACAAGCAGGGGAAATATCTTCCGGGTTCTCATATTCCTGTGGTAAGCGAAGAAGCGGTTCGTGAGACAAAGCCTGATTTTATTCTGATATTACCGTGGAATATCAAAGATGAAATCATGGAGCAGATCGGATATATTCGGGAATGGGGAGCAAAATTTGCGATACCGATTCCTGTGCTGAGAATATGTTAGTCGCCGGTACAACCTGATTTATCGAAAAGGGTTGTGTATTCGGGAGAGCGGTTTCAAAGCAGTTACAACTGAAAAAGCCGCATTCCTGATGAGGAAATAAGATTTATTATTGAGATAAAGACATTGAAAACAAACTGCTGATTACGGGTTGAGCCGGAGGGATGGAGATATCTGCGGTGTGTGAGATAACAAGGACAAGGCAAGGCGCACGATTCGTAAAACGATAACATTCAAAAGAGCAGGAGGAAGTATGATATTCTTTTATAGGTTTTATATAATTTTATATAAATATATTGCCTGTTCCGGGAACCGGACTGACGGAGGAATCCGAAAATGAAAAAAACGAGGTCGTCAAAGACATCGCTGAAATTTGCGACGGCGGAAAAGCTGAAAATCCTGAATGAGATTCTTGACGAATATGCGCGGGTGACCGATTTTTTTTATTGATTTTTTCTGGAAACATCCTGAAATAAAAACAAAAAATGATATAAAAAAGAAATATACGGTCTGCCGGAAACATGGTTCACGGCGAGAATGCGCCAGTGCGCGGCAAGAGAGGTTCTTTCCATGGTTCTCGGCGCGAAAAATACTGAAAACAGAAGAAAGAGTTCGGCGGAACGTGAGGCTGAGGAAATTGTCGGATATGAGATATTCGGCGATCCGGTGAAGCCCGTGCATAACGGAAAAAAAATGACGCTCTCCTCCCAGATCGTCAGAATTGAAAAAGGACGTAATTCCTTTGACTTATGGCTTGTTCTCTCTTCCGTCGGAAAAGAGATGAAATTATATATTCCGCTGAAAAAACACCGTCAGTTCATCAGATGGGAAAATACCGGAAAACCGGCATCTTCCGTTGTAATACACCGTGATTATGTGCAGATTTCTTTCGAGATTGAAACCGGAGAAAAGAAGGAGTTCGGAAAAGCCGTCGGAATCGACGCGGGAATAAATCATCTGATGACGGCTTCGGAGCGGGAATTTCTCGGAAATGATATAAAACCTCTTATTTCAAAGATAAAAAGAAAACGTCAGGGATCGGAAGCATATAAAAGAGCAAAGAAAGAACTGTCGTATTATATTCATAAAACGGTGAAAGATTATTTTGAAAACAGAGACCTGAAATTGGTTGTAACGGAAAAACTGAAAGATCTGAAGCTGAATACGAAAGAGAAGAATAAGACAAAAGAGTTCAGAAAGACTCTGAGCAACTGGAATTACCGGGAACTGCTGAATATCATTCAGATGCGCTGCGAGGAAAACCGTGTTTCCTTCCGGTCTGTCAGCCCGTTTATGACCAGTCAGCGCTGTCCGCGCTGCGCCCATGCTCAGAGGGAAAACCGGAAGGGAGAGGAATTTGAGTGTCTGAGCTGCGGGTACTCGGAACAGGCTGATTTTGTCGGCTCGCTCAACATTCTTCACCGGTTTCTCACCGGACGATATGGTGCCGGTTTCAAAACCTTTCTTATATAATTTTATATATTTTGGGTAACTATGTTATCAGTCAGGGGGATTTATCAGAACGGTGAAGTGAAGTTATCGGATCCTGTACCTGTATGGTTAAAACAGGCAAAGGTCATTGTAACTATTATAGAGGAAACCTGTGAAAAAGATGCCGGGGACGCGGATGCTGATATTTTCGACGATATGATCGGTATTATCAATGTTCGTGAAGACGGTTCCGATGAACACGACCGATATGTGTCAGGAATGTCTGGGTATTTTTTTAGGAAATCTTTATGAGTTGGATAAAAGGGATATTATCGGGATTTGAAAAATTCTGCGGATACTGACAGAGAAAAAGCAAAGAGACATCAGGCAGATCGGATATATTCGGGAATAGGGAGCAAAATTTGCGATACCGATTCCTGTGCTGAGAATATGTTAAATACTCAAAAACAGCTTTTTACTGCCAATCCTGTTTTTTTCAGATTCACAGAGCAGGAAAACTGATATGAAGCGAGTCATCAATCCTAAAAGCCATGATTCCCTGTTCAAATGGCTGATTACATCATTTACGACAGAATTTTTTGCCCATTACTTTCCCGATATCAGGATCGGGGAGTACCGCTTTATTGACAAGGAATTTATCAGCAGATACGAGGCGTTGAAAGAAAGTCTGAAAGGTGACCTGTTTCTGCTGATGGAGATCGAGGCAGACGGCGAATTTCAGGAAATTGCGGTTCAGATCGAACATCAGAGCCGAAGAGAAGACATCTCGGAACGGGTGTTTGAATATCTGTGCTATGTCTGGCTGCTGAAAAAGAAGCCGGTGTGGAGTACGGTGATTTACACGGATGACGCCGTGCGGAAAAAAGAAGTCCCTGACAGATTCCGGTACGGCTTTGCCGATAAACATCGGAACCAGTTCTTTCATTTTGATGTGATCAAGGTGAAAAATGAGAAAAGCAGCGACCTGATAAAAAAGCATTCTCTGCTCTGCAAACTGCTGGCTTTGAAAGCAGATGACGAGGGAACCGATCCTGAAAAACTGATTTATGAGATTTATCATGCCGCAGCCCGGATGAAAGATCATCTGACTGCGGATCAGTTGCTGCTGATCAGTCAGTGGGTCGCTTTCTACAAGAAAATACCTGAACAGACCCTTGAAAAAATCAGAGAGGAGGTCAGTATGGAGTTTCTTGAAACCACCATCAGTGAACATATTTTCAATCAGGGTAAAGCCGAGGGAAAAACCGAAGGTAAAGCCGAAGGTAAGACTGAAGGTAAAGCTGAAGGTAAAGCTGAAGGTAAAGCTGAAGGTAAAGCTGAAGGTAAAGCTGAAGGAAAAGCCGAAGGTAAGACTGAAGGTAAAGCCGAGGGCATCATTGAGGGGCAGATTGCTGTTTTGGAAAATCTTTGCCGGCAGGGGATTTTATCCCAAGAACAGATGAAATGTATGACCGCTCCGCTTCGGCAGAAATTGACAGAACTGACAGGGCAGAAAGCATGAAAATTTCACTAAGCAGCGCAGGCGGAGATGATTATGCAGCAGAGCATGACTGAATATGAGCAGAAAATTTTGAATGATATGAAAGGGCTTACAGAGAGAGAGCAGGCAAATTCAGCCAGAATTTTTCATCTCATAAAACAGGAAGTTATTCCTGAATCGGATGAAAAACGAATAACTGATGAATTTCTCACTGCCTGCGGAACATGGGAAGATAACAGAAGCATCGAAAAATAAACAGAAGATATTTATTCAGCGAGAAAGTCCACGAGCAGGACGGATAAAATATTTTGAAATATTTTATAGTTGTAATTAAAAAGCTGTCTCATAACAGCCAATATTATTGGCAGAACTATATTTCGGAGCTTATTTTTCCAGAAAAGTTTCTGAAAATTGAACTGTTCAGGAAGGAGCAGCGATTATGAAAACCGAACAAATTATCGTCCATGTAAAACCGGAAATCAAAGCAGACGCCATGGCAATTTTCGAGAAAATAGGGATAAGTGCATCCGAAGCTGTTAATCTTTTTTTAACTCAAGTAGTTATGGCAAAGTGCATTCCGTCTGATATGTATATTCCTAATCAAGAAACTCTCCGGGCTTTTCAGGATTCGGATTCCGGCAGAAACATGAAGAAATGTGAAACATTGGACGAACTCTATAAAGATTTGAATATATATATATGCCGGCTGTCTGTTATTTGAATCGCTTCAGGCGGGATATGAAACGTATGCAAAAGCGAGGTGCAGATGTAACAGTTTTGAAAGAGTTGTTAGAATGTCTTGTGCATGAAATAACTCCTCCTGTGAAATTTCGTTGCCATAAATTGACAGGAAACTGGACAGATCGCTATGAATGTCATCTGGCACCGGAGTGGGGCTGATCATTTACCGCGTTACAGATACAGCCTTAATCCTTGAGAGGACAGGCAAACATTCAGATTTGTTCGGTTAGGTAACTTGCTGATGCTGCTTTGAAAGCAAAGGTTAAAATGTCCATGAAAATTTTGGTAACCGGCGCAACAGGCTTCATCGGAAACCATGTCATTGAAAAGCTTCTTGAATATGAAGGGAACATTCAGATTGTCTTCGCATCAGGAAATCAGGATAAGTTAGTGAGAGGAATATCATTATGATGAATGCAGAGTACGCTGATAATGGTAAAAAAGTCATT
>DYRK01000362.1 GCA_020718785.1 Desulfatirhabdium butyrativorans
GTAGGGGCATGTCGGCGACATGCCCCCTACTCGGATTATGTGTAAGCAAGGATTCATGGATCGTCCAGAATCCCTGCTTAAACACAATCCCTGTAGATGTATCATCATCCGCCGAAAGAGGCATCCAAAATGTCCACGACCGCGCTGTTGCTGTCCATAACCGCTTCCATCTTGCCCATAGTGATCGGCAGAATGGAATGGATAAAGAATTCCGCGCTCTTGAGTTGCCCTTCATAGAATGCAGCATTTTTATTCTTTTCTATTTCCGCACGTCTTTCCCAGAAATCATTGCTTCCTACCAGTTTTTCCAGCTTCGGTGCGGCAACCGCTGCCCGCCACAAAAGCATCCATGCCATAACTACATCCCCGCAGACTTCCATAAACGGATAGGCAAAAGCAAAAGCATTCATGGCTTTGAACGACATTGCGGTTTTGCCCATGCGGATACCGACATCGGACAGCTTGCCTACCGCATTTTCCAGACGGGTTGCAAGGTCCCCCAGCCCGTCAATTTCCTTTGCTACAGCAATGGTTTTCTGAGCTTCGCCGAGCAGGTCCATGACCGCTTTTCCGCCGTTCAGGCGCAGTTTTCTGCCCAAAAGGTCCATTGCCTGAATGCCGTTGCTTCCCTCATAAATCATGGTAATCCGGCAATCCCGCAACAGTTGTTCCTGCGGATATTCCCTGATATAGCCGTATCCGCCGTAAACCTGAATGCCCTGACTGCATACATCGAATGCCCGGTCTGTGACATAACCTTTGGCAAGAGGAATCAGCACGTCAATCATGCCCTGATATTTGACTTTTTCTTCTGCGCTATCGGTAATTTTAACTTTGTCTTCGCAGAATCCCACATAGTAAAGAAGACTCCGCATTCCCTCGATATAGGCTTTCATGGTCAGCAACTGGCGTTTCACATCCGGATGCTCGATAATCCGCACAGACGGCGATGTGGGATCACTCATCTGCAAGAGCAGATTTTTTCCCTGAACCCGCTCGCGGGCATAATTCAGCGCGTTCAGATACGACGCTGACGCGCAACTGAATCCCTGCATTCCCACCAGCAGACGCGCTTCGTTCATCATCAGAAACATTGCGCTCATGCCTTTGTTTTCCTGACCCAGCAGGGTTCCTCTGCATTTTCCTTTTCCTCCGAGAGTCAGCGAACAGGTGGCATTGCCGTGAATGCCCATTTTTTCTTCAATGCCGGTGCAGACCACATCGTTGAATTCTCCGAAAGAGCCGTCATCATTGACCCATATCTTGGGAACAAGAAACAGGGAAATGCCTTTGGTTCCTGCGGGCGCGCCCTCGATTCTCGCCAATACCGGATGAATAATGTTTTCCACCAGATCATGCTCGCCGCTGGAGATAAAAATTTTATTCCCGGTAATGGAGTAAGTCCCGTCATCGTTTTTCACTGCAACCGTAGTAAGCGCGCCTACATCCGAACCGGCTTGCGGTTCTGTAAGCAGCATGGTTCCGCCCCATTCTCCGGTGTACATTTTCTTGAGATAAAGCTTTTTCTGCTTCTCGGTTCCGAATGTCTCAACCAATTTTCCTGCGCCGAGAGTCAGTCCCGGATACATCACAAAAGCATAGTTCGCGCCGTTGAAATATTCTCCAGCAGCCAATGCCACGCTTACCGGCATTCCCTGTCCGCCCCATTCCGCGGCTTCGGTCATGGCAACCCATTCGCCTTCCCTGAACAGTTCATAAACCTTGTGAAAAGACTCGGGAACCGTCACTTTTCCGCCTTCGAATCTGCATCCTTCCTCATCCCCGATTTTCCGGGTGGGAAGAATTTCCTTGATTGCCAGATTGCGCGCTTCGGTGACAACCATATCCACGGTTTTTTTGTTGAATTCCGCGAAGCGTTCATGTTTGCTCAGTTGCTCAATGTTCAACTGCTCGTAAAGTACGAAATCAATATCTCTCCGGTCTGCAATGATCTGCGCCATGATGTCTCTCTCCTTATATTAAAAAGTTGGTACAGGTTACAGGTTACAGGTAGCAGGTGACAGGTTACAGGTAGCAGGTTGCAAACTTGTCACCTGCAACCTGCAACCTGCAACTTGTCACCTGCTACCTGCCACCTGTTTTTCTTCCGTGTTGCCGATACCTCTGATAAACAGGTCTATCAGCGGGTCTGCCATCGGAACCAGATCATATTTTCTTCCCGAATTCAGCCAAGTATTGATTACCGAATCCACTGCCCCGAGAATGAAGCGTTTGACCAATCCCAGATACAGATCTTTGCGAAGGGTTCCTTCTTCCTGTCCTTTTTCGATGATTTCGGAAATAATATCAAGATACATTTTAGACATTGCTTTCCGCTGCTCCTTTACCAGAGGACAGTCAGGATATACCATGGTCTGATATACGGCTGCCATATCCTTGTCCCGCTGAAATTCCTCCAGATGGCGGCGCACCAGATTGCGAAGTTTGGAAATGCTGTTGTCTGCTTTGTCCACATCCTCGCGGAACCGGGTAAATACCTGCTTTGCCTTATAGCTGAAAAACTGAACCAGAATATCGTCTTTGTTCTTGAAATACAGATAAATGGTTCCGTCCGCGACCCCGGCTTCTTTGGCGATCTGTGAAACAGTTGACTGGTGAAAGCCCTGTTTTGCAAAGACCTTAACCGCAGCTTCAAGGATGCGAAGATATTTTTCAGGTGTTTTTCCTTTTGTTTCTATGAGGGACCTCCTTGAAACTTGTTTTGTCCTGATGAATGAATGTTCATTCATTTACCAGGATGCGGTTTTATGTGTCAAGAAAAAAATGCAGATCTCATCAAATTTTATTTTATATTATTTTAAATCAAGTTGTTATGTCCGTAAAATAAAATATGAGTGCGGAACAATTCTCTTTTCATGGCGTGAAATAGAAATGAGTACATATTCATCTGTATTTTTGCAGGGCGAATCTGCAGTTTGCTCTGATGTGCGATTTTAAAAACAGTTTACCGTAAAACGGCTTTGCAAGCCGTTTTTTTGTGCTGAACCCGTTTTATAAAATTGGCATTTCAGCACTCCGGAGAAATCATGCCAATCCTTAACTCATTTAATCAATTAATCAATGTAAAAAAAACTTGACAGGCTGATCGAACTGAATTATACTTAAAGGTTTCCTGAAATTTTAGTTCTGATCTGCGAATCCCTCTTTGGCAAGGATTTACGAATTCGTCATGCGGCAAGAGCCGATTTTAATTTGCTTTTATATTTCTCAACACCTCCTGTCTGAGTTAACTCATTGATGACACAGGCTGTTTTTTTATTTTCGATAATATTTCCGATCCGCTGCTGTTTCTCGGCAGGAGTACCGTCTTTCCCGATTCCCGGAAGCCCGCAGTTCATCAGAATATAAGCACAGTAAACAAGGCAGACATGGGATTCGACGGAGGAAACCGCAATATTGACGAGCTGAATTCCTGCGAAACGCCTGATGATGTAACGCTGGTGGTGATGAAGCGGGTGCATCGCCCGGTTGATTTAATTCTGACATGAAAAAAATGGATGATGTTACGCTGTTTGTTATGAATCGGGTATAAAGGATGTGAAGACGGTGCCGGTTTTTCTGTGCGGAGATTAAGAGGTGTATTATTTTGATTCAGGAAAGCAAAATTCAAAAACAAAGGAGCGTTCCCCCGCCTTTCAGGCTGGTATGCACCGGATGAAAATCCGAAAAAGTCGGGAACGTAAAATCAGTAACTTATGACGATTTACATGGGAGTAGGCAGACTTGATGTGCGCGGCAATGCGGAGTTATTTCAGGGCGGATGGCGGGAACTTGTTTCAGGCGTTAATGACCTGATTGCCGGATTGCGTTCGGCTGTCTCTGAAAAAGCCGCACTCCGCACTGAAATGGAACTTGCCAAAAAAATTCAGTCCTGCCTTTTGCCTGAAAAACCTGAAATCAAAGGTTATGAGATTGCCGCGAGCATGGACCCGGCCGAAGAAGTCGGCGGCGATTATTACGACGTGATTTCCGCAGGCGGGCTATGACTGGGTCGTGATCGGCGATGTTTCGGGACACGGCGTGACTGCCGGGCTTGTGATGATGATGGTGCAGACATCCATCCATACCGTGCTGCTCGGCTGCAACTGAGGGTTATGCCCTTTTCTGTTCATATTCAGCCGATTCTGATTCCAAAATCTCATACCGCATATTTTGAATTACACCTGTCTTTGTCAGATACTCACGCCTCATCATTTCTCTGACAATCCAGAAATAATTTCACCTCTCCGATAAAATCTTCGGCATGTTGACGAAATTCATTGACCACGTCAATCGTCGGAACCTCAAAATCAACATAATCAAATTTTTGCCGGTATTCAAATGCCTGATTGTATATTTTTCCCCACTGTACAGAAAAAAGCCCTTTATGCACAAACTCTTTGTTGAAATACCCTTTGACCTGACCATGTTTTGAAAAAGAGGCGTTCTTTGTTATCAGAACAGCCTGTACAGCATAAATATATTCTGTTCATTGCCGAAGTCGGCATGGCATTGTCAAGCATCAGCCGGGCAGCTTCAACCGACTCAGATGCTCTTTCCATCCGGTAGCTGATCAAAGCATTTTTTGCATCATCGTTCATATGATGATCCCTTCCTGCAGAATCTTCTGATAAACCGGCGCCCAGAAATGAATTCCGTTGAGAGCCTTGTCATCAAAAACAAAAATATCAATCAGACAGCCATGTTTCAGTTCTGACTCATACGCCAAATCAAAAATATCCTCTTCAACTGTTCTGCTTACGTCCGAAATACGGACAAATATATCAATATCTGAGTGAAAGTCACTCTCTCCGCGTGCCTTGGAACCGAAAAGACGCATTTTATATTTCTGCGATATTTTATTCTTTAATTCAATAAGGATGTTATTTGTCTGTTTATCCGTCAACTTATCCCAAACCTTTGCTTATTAAATTCGGTTGTGAGGAATTATTTCCCGTTTTTTCTTCTTCATTATTTCCCGGACATGGGCATAACAATAAGTTCAGTGGCGGGCGATAGCCCGTCCACTGCAACGACTGGTTAGCTGCATTGTATTTATACAATTATATTCAGTCAGATTATTATATAAAATTCTTATGGTTATTATCTTTGTTTTGTAAAATTCTATCAATGATTCTATTTGCATTATCATTTTTACAATGTGGCAAGCAATTATCAATATTTACTTTTGCTGTTACCTCATTAACATTTTTCCAAATATCAATAAAACTTTTTTGATGAAGATTGCCGATGCAGGCAGTTGGCTGATTTCTCAAATCACAACAAACATATACTCCGCCATTAACACAGATAATAGTTGTAAAATAAGAAATATGGCAATATTTATAAGGTCTTCTGTAGTCAATTCGTGTTGTATCGAAAAAATCATATTTATGCCTGCTTTTTACGAGGCGCATTTTATTGTTTATACTGGCAACCGATTTCTTAATATAATCTGAAAACTCATATACTTTATTACTAAAATTTAATGGACGAAGCTGAAAATAATCAA
Source organism: Desulfatirhabdium butyrativorans (assembly GCA_020718785.1). Lineage (GTDB taxonomy): Bacteria > Desulfobacterota > Desulfobacteria > Desulfobacterales > DYRK01 > DYRK01. The sequence continues at coordinate 5,513 of DYRK01000362.1, forward strand.
CTCCCATTTTAGCACATATCAGGGCAGCCTGTTCATAGTCTTCAATTTCTTTCTCGTGATTCCAGCCTGTTAGATAGCCAACACCTATGGTACATTGACTGTCAGTTTTTTTTCTTGCAGATAACGCATCTTGAATAAAATTCAATACAGTTTTGTATTTATCTTGATCAATACCATGTGTGAGTTTGTATATTTCAGGTGTTCCTGCATCAAGACTTATCCGTAACCACGTTAGAGATCGGATAATATATTCCATTTTATTATATGAAAAATTTCTTTGTCCACTTGTTACTAATCCAATATTGATTCCTTTACTATTAATATATTTTATAATATCAATAATATTTGGATGTAAAATCGGCTCTCCGCCACCGGAAAGTACGATTGCTTTTATTCCGGCTGATTGTAACTGATCAATTATATCCAAAACAAAATCTATGTTAATATAAGAGCTATCAGGTCTGTGTCCCGGACACATAGGGCATTTGTTATTACACGCATTAGTTAAATCAAGCTCAACAGTTACAGGAGATTTAGTCCTACCCGTGTTAATCTTAGCCTTGCATTTGGATTTTTTGATTTAAGTTCCTTTAGATTATTGAT
>DYRK01000363.1 GCA_020718785.1 Desulfatirhabdium butyrativorans
ATGGAAAATGACGCTGAGAAAATGAAGAACTGAAAAATCCGCAGGTGCAGGCAGAATATCGGAAAATTTATATCCGGGTACTTTTTTCCGCTTCTGTATCAATTTTCATTGACTATGTTTCAGATTTTAACTAAACTGAATTTTGATTATGTATTGGTCGGAATTCAGTTCATTAACAATCAGCAGATCGAAAATTTCCGGAGTGCAAAAACAGAGCGCAGTGAAACGGAGCGGTTTTTTGCACTGTGCGAAAAACCGCTATCGCTCTATTTTCGCACTCCGGATTAAAACTTTTCGATCTGCTGACAATATTAATCGTATAAGGAGGGTGAGTGCATGATCTGTATTGCAGGTATTTCTCAGACAGACAAAAGAAAGCTTATGATCGGCGTTCTGCTGTATATTCTGACCGCTGTCTATGCCTTTCCGGGCATAGCGGAGGCTGCGGCAGACTATTCCGACCGGATAAAAAACCTTTCGCTGACGGCTGATCCGGAAGAAAAGTATAACCATGAGTATGTGAAAATGGCAGTTTCCGGCTCATATATCCATATTGCATGGAAAGGGATGGCCAAAGACTACTCACATAATATCATTTTCTACACCAGCTCCGCGGACGGAGGGATTACCTTTGAAACTCCGAGACAATTAGTCAAAGATGCAAATCAGAATGATTCCGAATTTAGACCGGAATGGAACAATTTTATCGCTGACGGCGCATATGTTCATCTGGTCTATACCATCGGATGGCCCCGTCGTCTCATGTATCTGAGGTCTGTCAACAACGGCGAAACCTTTTATGATCCCTATATCTTAAATGCCGGCGGTTACTATAGTTATCCCGGAATCCATATTGCCGCGGAAAAGGGAAAACTGGCTGTTGTCTGGGCAGTATCTTCAGAGTATGCAAACCTCTTATGCAATTACTCTGATGACGGCGGTACGACATTCAACTTCGTACAGATGGCAATTCATGGGAAATACGATTTTGCAAATCGTCCGGTTGATAAAACGATTTGCAAAATCGTTTTACGGCAGAACCGTGTCCGCTGCCTCGTAACGAGAAAAGGAGTTAAACTATGGGAGACATAACTACCGGAACCGAACACGGCAAAATCGATCTGAATCCGATCATAGCGCCGATTATTGATTGTATCAAAAATGCCCCTGAGAGGTTTCTCAAGGAAAGCAAGGGAATGATATATGTCGTAACAGATGAGATCATCAAATGTATTCTTGAAGATAAGAGCCTCATAGACAAATTGAGCAGAGAGGGGCAGCTTTTTTCTGATACGAAATACGCGGAGGCAATCGCCGCTATACCTAAAAGCGGCATGAGCAGTAAGGATCAGATGGAGCGGATTACCGAATTGGAAGATATGATTTATGAGCGTTTCTGCTCGGAACTGAAAGGAAAAGAGGCTGATTTTTTCAGTCAGAACGCAGCCGCCTGTTTTGAGACATTCGGATCGCTGACCGAAAAAGAAGCGGATATCTCGTCTCAGCAGGCAGGAGCCTTTCCCGATGCCCGCCTGCTGAGAGAATATCCCGGAACCAAAGCCCTGCTCCGTGTTCCTCATCACACGATTCGACTGAGCGATGCTGTGGCAGAATCTATAGTGAATGCGCTAAAACGAGTCATGCGGACAAGACTCGGGGCTGAAGAACTGCCTGACGATGAAATTGACAGCATAATTGCGGCCGCAGACAGAGACATGAACGAGGGGCGGAGCCGTCTGAATACATTTCTCGATGTGTTGGACAGAGATGCTTACGGACGGATACGCCGGACTTACGCGTGCAGTGTACTGTCAAAGATGGCAGAGCATCTTCCTGAAAATTCTCCGGCAGTTGCATATAGCCGGCGGGTGAGCGATTTTAACGAACTCGTTCAGGGAACACTGCCGGAATGCGATCTGACCTCAGCCGATCTCGTGATGGAATTTCCCAATGCTCACGGCAAAGGTGTATTGGAATTCGATCTTATGACCGAATTCGCTCACGCCGACGCTCTGAATAAGCTTCCGTTTTGGATCACTTTCAACGAACTGCTCTCCGAAGTGACCATAGAACACAGCGTCACTACCACAATCGGCCAGCACTTCAAACTTAACGGAAAAGTTCCGAGCAAAGGCTTTGACTCTGTGTTTGAATTCAATATCGCCAAGCTGGATGCCCTTGCACAGGAGATAAAGACATCGCTTGAAGATGGAAAAGTGCCGCCGGATGAGAATGCCATTCGCCGGGTATTGCGAATTACGGTCTTATACTACCTCGTATTCCGTGACAGAGAAGCACTTGACAATTACAGGGAACTCAAAGACGCGGTAAAAAAGCTGCTTGCCGGAAAGGTCGCTTTGAATGAAATTCTGAGCCGTATTGCCGCAAAACTGCGGGAAACCGGCATATCTGTCAACAAAAAGATCAAAGCCGATTTCAAGGGATTGCTTGAGAGCCGGAAATTGGATGACTTATCTCAGAACAAAGAAAAACTTTATCTCATCATATCAAGAGAGATTCTCGGCAAAACAGAAGAGATGGAACACGCTGCCCCGATTGCCTCCGAGCCTTCGCCGGGTCATATTACGAGCTATCTCAGATATCTCAAAGTCTCCCGTCACTCCGGCGACGATTCCCGTTCCCTCATAAAAGAAGACATCCGTATCACGGAATCCCTGCGATATTTGACCCTTCCCGAAGCCGGAGAGCGGAAGCGCAGAATGAAACGGGATATAAACCGCAGGGTGTTGGGCATTCTGTTTACTCCCAACAACAACAAGATGCTCTGTCTTTCACTCCCGTTTTACGGGCTGACAAAACTCATAATCTCATACAAAAGGGATCAGCTGCATAACAAAGATGCGTATCTTGCCGGTCTCGGGCAACTGATTCATGTATTGCTGGTTTACGGCGTATTCAAAGCCCTTGCCCGTATGGAAGACAGCACTAAACCTTACAGCGATAGGACTATGCTGCTGATGCTTTCGCTCTTTTCCACTTCTCGGCAGCCTGAGATACTTTCGGCTGAACTTCTTGAAAACGGAGAGAAGAGAGGTTTTACTCATGATGCACATAAAGCGGTCGAGCATATCCTCCGGCAGCATATCCCTACGAAAAGTCAGGGATTCAGGCTTAGAAAATCTTCGGAATGGGACAAACTGATCGCTTCGGAGCGATGGAAAGAGAAGTATCCCGACATCAAAACCGCAGCATATTCGCATATCAAAAGAGAACTTACGGAAGGTCATCGCTTATGGAACATCGTCACCGGACTTTCGTCCGGCATGGATGCGCTCTGGGGTTTGCCTGAAGAACCGGTTATCAAAAAAATTGCTCTGATTAGTGTGACTTCCCGTGCCTGTGACAGACTCCGCAGACGTTCCGAAGGAGACCGCGACATCATGTTCGGTCATATCCGGCGATTCGAATATGAGACAAAAGATGCCGACAAGGGCGATATCAGGCACTTTTACCGGCATCTGCCTGTGCAGGCATTCTGTGATGATATGGAAAACGCTCATTGCTTCAAAAATCCCTCGGTGCTGTTTACGAGCGTCAGAAAGTTATACGAGGAAGGATTCCGCGATGTGATGATTGTCTCAAAAGTGCCGTTTACCCGCCGCATTCGTATGACTACAGACGAAGATTCCACCTATACGAATCCGGTCATTCTTCAGGCTTTGAACAAGACAATGCCCGATCTCAGGGTTTATCCCCTGTTTACCCAGAAATCCTTCGGTATTCGTCTTTCCAAAAGCAAGACAGCGATGCCGATGTTTATTCCTCCGGATTCGGAAAACGACAAAATTCATGAGGCATCCGACAAAAGCACCTTATTCCGTGCCGGGTCGGTTGTGACGTGCAAGGTCGTCGAAGGCGGCGAATCGCCCGAAAAACTGCACAGCGGCATCTGTGACTACCTGTTCCGCTGCTATCCCGAAACCATGACTATCCAGAGCGAAGCTATGTCCGCATTAGTCAAACCGGGCAAGAAACAGGAATGTCTGCACGAAGTGTTGAGATTTCTGCATTGCTATGCTTATGAAAAGTCTGTGGGAAAAGGCAACGAGCGACCGCTGGAAGCAAAATTGGACGCACTCGATTCGGTTATAGGAGAGAACAGCGTTGGACAGCAGGCTGAAGCCTTGCAATTTCCCAAGCCGAAAAGGGGGATCGCTTCAGGCGGGCAGAGCGGCAAATTTTCGGTAAACATCATTGCTCTGCTGAAACATATAGAAAACCAGTCGGACAAATACCGCAGCCAATCTGAAAAATGGGCGGAAAAAAGCAGTTATATGCTTTAAGCGGAGACAGTGTTGAACATATTGATATTATTGAAAAAGTTAAATCAAAAGGACTGCATCGGGATGGGACACATTGTCATAGAAAATCTGCGGAAAGAATATATTGACCGCCGGCGCAGACGCAGAAGCGGAGATGACCCGGATGCCTGTACGGGCGACTGTGTGCTTGTGCTGGATGATATCAATCTTGAGTTCGGAGAGGGAGAAATGGTCTGCATTCTCGGTCCTTCGGGCTGCGGGAAATCAACCATGCTCCGTATTATGGCAGGGTTTGACCGTGCTTTTTCCGGGAATATCACGATAAACGGAAGAAAAATTACGGGTCCCAGTTCGGACAACATCTTTGTTTTTCAGCATACAGCTCTGCTTCCCTGGATGACGGTACGTGAAAACGTGGGGCTGGGTTTACGCGGTCTGAAAAATGAAGAAGAACGGGATGCCCGAATCCATGAATATATCGAAATGGTAGAATTAGAAGGATTTGAAGAGCGATATCCTTATCAACTGTCAGGCGGAATGCTGCGCCGTGCCGAACTTGCCCGTGCATTGGCTGTGAATCCGGATACGCTTTTCATGGATGAGCCTTTTACGGGACTCGATTTTCTCACACACATGAAAATGCGTGAAGAGGTAGTCAATATGCACCTGTTTCTCGGCAAGACAACCATTGTTGTCACCCATGATATTGACGATGCTCTGATGATGGGAGACAGAGTAGTAATTCTAAGCGGAAGACCCGCAAATGTGAAAATGTCTCAGAAATTGGATTTTCCACGTCCCCGGGATTTCAGAGAAAATCCCGAACTCGGCGAACTGAGAAACGAAGTCTTTTTTATGCTGGGTGTCAATTATGCTATTTAGAATCAGACAGAAGTCGAAGAAAATACCGCTCCCGTGGAAAATCGCCGCCGTTATGCTCGGATGGCTGATTCTTATCTCTTTCCTACATTTCCGGCTCAATTCCGATCATGGAACGCGGAGAATGATTTCTATGGGCTACATGCCGGTGATCACGAATCTGGCTTGTCCGCTGCTTGACTATGCCACAAAGGATCAGGGCGATATCCGTTTCAATGCCATGAAATTTGCTTCTTTTGCCGAAATGGCAGAAGCTCTCAGAAACAATAAAATTCAGGCGGCATTTATCATTGCGCCATTGTCGGTGGTTCTCAGACAGCAGGGCGAAGATGTGAAAGTCATTTATATCGGCAACCGGCATGAAAGCACGCTGGTAGTCAGAGAAGGTTCGAATATCGAAAAACTGAGCGATCTTGCAGGCAAAACCCTTGCCGTGCCTATAAGATATTCGGGACATAATCTCAGCATTCTGGAACTGGCAGAGAAAAACGGGCTTTCCGGGCAGATTCATATTGTAGAAATGAATCCTCCGGATATGGCTTCTGCTCTGGCAGTAGGATCGCTTGATGCCTACTATGTGGGAGAGCCTTTTGCCGCTCAGACTGTAAAAAGCGGCGATGCAAAAGTGCTGTATTATGTGGAAGATGTATGGAAATACTTTATCTGTAACCTGATGGCAGTCAGACAGACTTTCATTGAAAATGAGCCTGAGACCGTGAAAATGCTGGTTCAGGGCGCAGCCCGCTCCGGTCTCTGGGCAAAGGCAAACACGAAGGAGGCGGCAAAAATAGCCTCGAAGTATTGGAATCAGCCGCTAGAATTGGTTGAATATGCCCTTTCTACTCCTAAGAACCGCATTGTTTATGACCGTTTTATCCCCAAACAGGATGAACTGCAATATATCGCAGACCTTATGATGAAATTCGGTCTGGTCAAAAA
>DYRK01000364.1 GCA_020718785.1 Desulfatirhabdium butyrativorans
TTGCCGGAAAACTTGATCTTCCGGGCCCGGATTACGACATCAAAGCCGAATTCGGAAAACAGGCCGGAGCCAATTTGTTTCACAGCTTTGAACAGTTCAATATTCACAAAGGCGAATCTGCAACTTTTTCAGGTCCGGATTCGGTTCAGAACATTGTCAGCCGTGTCACGGGCGGAAATGCCTCATGGATTGACGGCAGACTCGCCTCGTCAATTCCGAATGCCGACCTGTATTTTCTCAATCCTGCCGGAGTGATGTTCGGCGCAAATGCCTCTTTGGATTTGAGCGGATCCTTTCATATCAGCACCGCAGATTATCTCAGACTCAAAGACAATGAGCGATTTTCTGCCCTGCCTTCGGATAACGATGTGCTGTCAGCCGCCTCGCCTTCTGCTTTCGGTTTTCTGAATGACTCTCCGAATCCTATTTCCGTGAAACAAAGCGTTCTGAGGCTTTCAGAGGGAAAAACATTGTCTCTGACCGGCGGAGATATCCGTATCGAAGACTCAGCCTTGTATGTGCCGGGCGGAAGTATCGCTATCTTCAGTACAGCTTCGGCACAGGAAGTCATTCCGAACGATTCTCTGACAGGCACCGGAAAGATTCATATCTCACAGTCTTCTGCTGAGAACAGGGAAATTGACGGCGTGGTTGTCGGAAATATTGACGCGAGCGGCGAATCCGGCGGAAGTATTTTCATACGGGGAGGGCAGTTTGTCTCGGACAACGCGGACATTTTTTCAAATACCTACGGAAATACGGATTCCGAAGGACAGATTGACATTTCTGCCGGAGAGACTGTCTCACTTATGAACAGCACCGTAATCAGTACGAGAACTTTCGGATCAGGGAACGCGGGATCGGTTTCTGTGACTACTGGCGAACTGAGTCTGAGCAGAGGTTCCGGAATCACCGCAGACAGTCATGGAAGCGGAACGGGCGGAAATATCACGATCTTTGCGGAAAAGGCGGTATCTGCTTTCGATATTGAGAGCGGTCTTTTCAGTTCGGCATACAAAGAAGGAAATGCCGGAGAAATTCTTCTGAAAACCCGCGGCGAACTGAAAATAGGCGGCGGCGCGTTTATCGGGACTCCCAGTTATGGAAAGGGCAAAGGCGGTCTGCTGGAAATTTCCGCGGGTTCCGTCTCTCTTGAAGGCGGAACCGAAATTTCCGGGGATTTCTACCCGAGCGGATTTATCAACAGCAACTTCGACGAAGGGGATGCAGGCGATATCTTTATGACTGTTGCCGGCCGGATTACTCTGACACAGGGAGCAACGGTCAATGTCTCAAGCTACGGAGCCGGAAACGGGGGCAGGCTGGAAATCTCCGCCGGCTCTGTCTTTGCTTCCGGCAGCATTGCCGACTCCGCGAGCGGCTTTTTCAGCACAGCCCAGGGCAAAGGAAACGCAGGAGATATTCTTCTGAATGTCGCAAACGAAGTGACACTGCGAGAGGGAGCGTCTCTTACTGTCGGAACATCAGGCAGCGGAAACGGCGGCAAGATGGAAATCACCGCCAAATCTCTTTCATTGTCAGGGGCTGCCGAAAATTCAGAACAATCTGTATCTTATACCGATATTTCAAGCACTACGCACGGGGAAGGAAACGCGGGAGACATTGTTGTGAATGTGGCAGAGGAGTTGAGTCTCACAGAGGGCGGAGTCATTTCTGCGACTACCCACAGCACGGGAAACGGCGGTCAGTTGAAAATTGCCGCGGGTTCTGTTTTCGCGTCCGGCGGTATCGTATCAGACGGAATGTATTATCTTTCCAGCGGAATCAACAGCAGCACCTACGGAGACGGCAATGCCGGAGATATTTTCCTGACAGTGGCAGGTCCTCTGGTTCTCAAAGACGGCGGAGGAATCCTTGCAGGAACAGGCGGCAAAGGAGACGGAGCGGATCTGAATATCAGCGCTGAATCCGCATATTTTTCCGGAGCGATGGCCGCTTCCGAATATTTCAGTCCGAGCGGAATTTTCAGCAGAACCTACAATGACGGCAGTGCCGGAGACATTCTCCTGAATGTGGCAGACGAATTGAAAATGACAGACGGTGCGGAAATCGGCGCATCCGGCTGGGGAAAAGGACAGGGCGGTACTATGAGATTGTCTGCCCGATCTGTTTCTCTTTCCGGATGCAGCTATGGCGGCGGATATTTCAATCCGACTGCGCTTGTCTCCGACTCATGGGGTGAAGGCAAAGCCGGAGATATTTCCCTGAATGTCTCAGATACACTGACGCTGACAGAACATGCAAAAATCAGCGTCAATTCAAGAAGTTCATCAGGAGGAATTCTCAGCATAACCGGCGGCGGCTCAATTTATCTGCTGGAAAGCGAAATCAGCAGCAATGTCAGACAGGGTGAAGGCAAAGGCGGAGATATTTCGACAAGTTCGGACTCTCTTATTCTGAATGACAGCAGTATTACGGCAAATGCACAGGACGGAGACGGCGGAGCGGTTTTCATACGCTCAGAGAATTTTATCCGGTCTTCGGGCAGCAGAGTGACTGCCACATCTCAGAGAGGAAATCAGGGTATAGTCAAAATACAGGCTCCGGATTTGGATATTGCTGCCGGACTGATGCTCATGCCCGATACTTATCTCGACGCTGCAAAATGGGTACTGACGCCGTGCAGCCAGCGTTCTGCTGAAAAAGTGAGCCGTTTTGTTTTTCAGGGACGGGACGCTATTCCGCTGTCTTTTGAGGACTGGCTTCAGGGGCTGGATATCATGCCGCTGATTTTTGATCACCACCCTGCCGATGACAAGCGGGATAATGCCGGTTCGGAGCCTTGATTTCGGCTTGACTGCGTTGCTGTCCGCAGAATTCCGAATCAGCATTTTTTTACTTGACAGTTTCGGATTTTCTGTTAATATCGGCAGATACCGAGTGGAAAGCTTCTGTCTTTTCGGAGATGAAATATTACCCGCCGGGAAACGAAGCATTTCCACGATAACCCGGCAATCAGAAAAGAGAAAAGGAGTAATATGCTAAGAATTGTATTTGTATGTCTGATGATGATCGGCTGTGTTTTTTCCCCCTGCGCTTTCGGTGAAGACAAATGTCTGGAGGGCGATTGCAAGGACGGAAAAGGAGTCATGGAAAAATCCGACGGCACTAAATACGAAGGAGAATTTAAGGACGGAATACCTCACGGTTCCGGGAAATTTGTCTATCCCCCCGAAAAACCCGGACAGTCCGAAGTTTACGTTCCCAGACAGGTAGGAACTTACGAAGGGCAGGTGGAAAGAGGTCTGGCACAGGGAAAAGGCACATTCACCTTTCTTGACGGATCGAAATATGTCGGCGAATTCAAAAATAATAAAATGGAGGGCAAGGGTCACATGACCAATGCCAACGGCATCATATATGAGGGAGATTTCGAGAGAGGCAGACCTAACGGACAGGGAACCGCCACTTTTCCCGACGGCAGAAAATATGTCGGCGGGGTAAAGGAAAACTATATGTACGGACAAGGCATCATGACTTATCCTGACGGCAGTAAATACGAAGGCGGATTTCAGATGAACAAAAAGCATGGAAAAGGCATTATGACTTATGCTGACGGCAGGAAAGAAGAGGGCGAATTCAAGGAAGATCAGTTCGTCGGAGCCGGCTTACCTGACAGCAGCAAAGAGGAAAAGAAGTAATCCGGAGTGTAGAGCGGGTTTGAAACCCGCTCTGCTATGACGGAGTCAAATAACTTTTGTCGGATACGGAGCATGAAATATGAAACCCGGTCTTTTTGAAGGCAACGAAGCCGTGGCTTATGCGGCATATCATGCAGGATGCCGATTTTTTGCAGGCTATCCCATCACCCCCGCGACAAGCATTTTCAATACCCTGCTGAATCTTCTCCCGCCTGCCGGCGGCACGGTTTTGCAGGCAGAAGACGAGATTGCCGCGATGGGCTGCTGTATCGGCGCGTCCATGGCCGGTCTGAAAGTCATGACCGCGACTTCGGGACCGGGCATCAGTCTTTACTCCGAGCATATTTCTTTTGCCGTCGGGTCTGAAATTCCAATGGTCATTGTCAATGTGCAGCGTCTCGGTCCTTCTACGGGTTCTGCCACAAAGGGAGCAGACGGCGATATCCAGTTCATGCGCTGGGGCAATTCCGGAGGGCTGCCGCTGATTGTGCTTGCGCCCACAGATGCGGCTGACTGCTTTGTTCTGACTCTGCACGCGTTCAATCTGGCAGAGACATATCGCTGCCCGGTTATTCTGGCTTCCAACAAAGAAATCGGAATGACTCGTGAAAGTCTCGATCTGGGAAGTCTGAAACAGCCGGAGATAATAAATCGTTCCAGGCCTGCCGGAGAACAAGTATTTCTGCCTTTCCGCACTTTTGCCGGGAAAGATGTCCCCGGATTTATGCCCATAGGCGGCGATACTCTTGTCCGCCAGACCTCTTCGACGCATGGTATTGACGGTTATATCACTACGGATCCGAATGAAATCGGAGCGATGGCAGCCCGTATGAAACGTAAAATCGAGTCAGATATTGCTCAGTTTGCCTTTGCCGAAGAAAAGATCGAAGCAGAAGCCGATACTCTGATTCTGACCTACGGGGTCACGGCACGGGCTGCAAAAGCCGCGTGCCGTGAACTAAAAGCCGAAGGCAGACCGGTTTCGCTTCTTGTTCTGAAAACTCTCTGGCCCGTTCCGGAACATCTCATCTGTCAGAAGGCTGAAGGAACGAAACGGGTTATTGTGACAGAGATGAATCTGGGGCAGTATGTCCGGGAGATTGAACGGGTGCTGAGAGATAAAAAAGTGGAATTTTCAGGACAGATGGACGGACGCCTGATTTCGCCGGCTCAGATAAAGGAGGCAGTCAATGGATAGTCTGCTCAATTCGAGCCGTCCGCCGGTGTTCTGTCCCGGATGCGCGCATGAACGGATTCTTCACGCATTGGACACGGCCTTTCGGAATATCGGGCTCAGAGGCAGTCAGGTTGCAATAGTAAGCGATATCGGCTGTTCGGGTTTATCCGATACTTTCTTCAATACTCACGCTCTGCACGGACTTCACGGACGCGCCCTGACTTATGCGGCCGGCATAAAACTGGCACGACCGGAACTTCACGTAGTAGTAACCATGGGAGACGGCGGATTAGGCATCGGCGGAGCGCATCTTCTTTCTGCCTGCCGCAGAAATTTAAATCTCACACTTCTTATTTTCAATAACTTCAACTTCGGCATGACAGGCGGGCAGTTTTCTGCTACTACGCCTGCAGACAGTACCGTGGGGTCCGGTTTTCTCAATTCGCTGGAAAAGCCCATGGATGCAGGGAAAGTCGCAGCCGCCGCGGGAGCTTCTTTTGTGGCACGGACTTCGGCTTACAGAAAAGAATTGCCTGAGATTATCGAAAAGGCGATATGCTTTGACGGATTCAGTGTAGTTGATATTTGGGGCCTGTGTCCGGGCAGGTATCTCAAGTACAACAAACTGAGTCCGGAAATTTTGGATGAGATATTAAGCCGGATGGAACTTTTGAACGGACCTGTTCCTGAAAATGCCCGTCCCGAATATGGCAGGGCTTATCGGGAAAAAGCGCAGGCTCAGAAACAGGCTGTCATGCCTGAAGGAATTGCTGCCGCTCTGCTGCCGCCTCAGCCGGGACGTCAGGAAGCAGTGATTCTCGGTTCCGCGGGGCAGCATATCCTCACCGCAGGAGAGATTCTCGGTTTGGCAGGACTGACCGCCGGACTGAATGTGACCCAGAAGAATGACTACAATATCACAGTGCTGGTCGGTCCTTCGGTCAGCGAGCTTATTCTTTCGCCTGAAAAGATTGACTACACCGGCATCACCATGCCTACAGCGGTTATCGCACTGGCTCCCGAAGGAGTTGCCCGGCGAAAAGACCTCTTCCCCCGGCTCAATCCGGAATGTCCTGTGATTCAGGCTTCGGGAGTGGAAATTCCTGCGACAAAGGCAAAGATCATTCCGGTTGATTTCAAAGGGCAGGGTCTTAAACCGGCAGATTGGGCAATCGCCGCGCTCGCTGTTCTGGCAGGAATGAACCGGGTGCTGACGCGTGAAATGCTTGATGCGGCTTTGGCAGAGCGATTCAA
>DYRK01001081.1 GCA_020718785.1 Desulfatirhabdium butyrativorans
CCCTACTATTCAATTTTTTCAAAGGAGATGTGAACATGAGCAAAAAACTGTTTGTGATTGTATCGGCTGTATTTCTCGCTGTATCATCATCCGTTGCGGCAAAAGACATCGGCGGCGTCAGCCTGCCGGATTCGCTCACAGCCGGGAAAAACCAACTCGTGCTGAACGGCGCGGGGCTGCGGAAGAAACTGATTATCAAAGTCTATGCCGGCGGACTTTATCTCATGCAGAAGAGCAGCGATGCCCAGAAAATTATCTCGGCAGATGAGCCGATGGCAATCCGTATGCACTTCATTTATGACGGCGTATCCGCAGATAAACTGATTGCCGCATGGAATGAAGGCTTTGCCAATGTGACTGGCGGAAATCTTGCCGCCATCAAAAAAGAGGCGGACGCGTTCAACTCTTTTTTCACAGAAGAAGCCAAAAAGGGAGATATTTATGATATTGTCTATCTGCCGGAGCAGGGCATCAGCCTCTATATGAAAGGAAAACTCAAAGGAACCGTCAAGGGGCTGGAATTCAAAAAAGCGGCATTCGGTATCTGGCTGGGAGACAAACCCGCTGACAGTTCGCTTAAAAAAGGGATGCTGGGAGAATAAGAACTGAAACATTAAAGTAAAGCGGGTTTGAAACCCGCTTTACATTCCGGAATAAAATGACTTCCCACTTTTCTCAATACTTTTCAAATTCCTCATCATATCTGAACTCTTCTGTTTTATTTCCCTGCTTCCTGGCTGAATGATCGTCCGTCTGACCTGATTTTGCATGTTCTGCATCCGCGGCTTTCTGCTTTGTCTTTTCCTGTTTATCAGACTTCCGGGACAGGCTGATTTCTGATTCTGAATGACTCTCAGGGGACCGGTCTTCAATCTTGAAAAAGCTCATCTGTCTTTGAAGTAATCCGGCCTGCATCGCCAATTCTTCGGACATCGAAGATATTTCTTCGGCAGCAGAGGCATTCTGCTGAATCACCTGATCCAACTGCTGAACTGCCTTGTTCACCTGTGCCGATCCTGCATTCTGCTCATTGCTCGCAGAGGCGATTTCCTGAACCAGTTCCGCGGTTTTCTGTATATCCGGAACCAGACGGGCAAGCATTTCGCCTGCTTTTTCCGCAATTCCCTTTCCGGCAACAGAGCGTTTGTTTATCTCGGAAGCAGCAAGCCGGCTACGCTCCGACAGTTTGCGGATTTCACCTGCTACCACTGCAAAGCCTTTGCCGTATTCACCGGCACGTGCCTCCGCCCGTTCACTTTTTTTCCGCCGCCGTATCCGTGTCCGCCGCCTCTGTCTGT
>DYRK01001082.1 GCA_020718785.1 Desulfatirhabdium butyrativorans
AAAACCCCGGAACCTGCGTGGCATTGATTCCTTATTTCCGACAATGTCTATTATACGCCGGTGCAAAACGGAATTTCCGGCTATGAAGGTGAAGTATCAGGCTGCCCCTGCGGACAATCCCACGGATTACAATGTCGTTTATCCGGCTATGTATCGGGCTGTAAAGGAAATTCTCAAGAAAAACAGGAACGCGGAATATATCATCTCTCTGACTTCGGGAACGCCTGCCATGCACGCGTGCTGGATATTTTTGCAAAAGGGCGGAGTGATTGATGCGGAACTGATTCAGGTTTCGAGAGAAGGAGTCATTTCTCCGATCTGTCTCAATCTGGATGATTTTCCGAAAATTCAGCAGGTTTCCGAAATCAAAGCAGAAATAACAAGACTGTCAAGGGAAAACCGGGACCTGAAAAGCCGCCTGAAACCGGATGATGATCCGATCATCGGTGAATCTCCGGGAATCCTGAAAGTCAAATATCAGATTCGCATGTTTTCAGATAAAGATATTCCAGTTTTTATCCGGGGAGAGAGCGGAACCGGCAAGGAATTAGTCGCAGATGCAATTCATTACAGCAGTCCGAGGAAGGAAAAATCTCTGATCCGTGTGAACTGCGGCGCAATTTCCCCGGAACTGTTCGAAAGCGAGTTTTTCGGGCATAAAAAGGGCGCGTTTACCGGCGCGGTCTCGGACAAATCCGGGTATTTCAGGGGAGCAGACCGCGGAACTATTTTTCTGGATGAGATTGGGGACTTGGCTAAAAATATGCAGGTGAAACTGTTGCGGGTGCTGGATCAGGGCAGTTTTATGCCGGTGGGCGGTGTGAAAGAGGAAAAAAGCGATGTCAGAATTATCTCTGCTACGAACAAAGATATTCGGAAGATGGTTCGGGATGACTTGTTCCGGGAAGACCTTTTTTACCGGCTGGTAAGCATGGAAATCGTTCTTCCGCCATTACGGGACAGAGGAAATGACAGCCTGCTGATCGCACAGCATATTGTGGAGCAGTTGAATAAAAAATACGATAAAAGAAAAATTCTGGACAAGTCCGCGGTTGATCTGATATTGAAATCCCCTTGGCCCGGGAATGTGCGGCAGTTGAAGAATTGCCTTGAAACTGCGTTTGTGTTTCCGGAAGAGCGCATAACAGCAGAGAATATGAGCATAATTGACATCGGTAGCGTGACGAATTCTATCATGATTCCCGATGATGGGATTGATCTGGATAAGGAGATTATCCCCAGATATTAGACATTTTCGGAAATAAGAATTATCTTTAGAGGGTCGGAGGTTTCCGGCA
>DYRK01001083.1 GCA_020718785.1 Desulfatirhabdium butyrativorans
AGCAGAATAATTCTTGAAAGGCAACCTGAAATCAGATATTGTTATCCAGCCTGTAATGAAAAGGAGATTAACATGAGATCGCTGTGTCATAAAGTTGTATTCAATATGGTTGTTATTCTTATTCTGTCATTGTCTTTCGGATTTGCGGCGGATAAAAAGCCGTATTCCGCATCGCCCCCGGCACAGATTTCCAAAAAGTGGCGCATTGCTTATTATGAAGGCGGACCTTATCATACTTACCCGAAAATGCTGATTGCCATTGTACAGAATTTGGCAGGTCTCGGCTGGATCGACCCGCTTACAATTCCTGTGCAGGAAAATGATAAAGACACGGATAAATTATGGGCATGGCTGGCTGCGAATATCAAAAGCAGATACATTGAATTTATGACAGATGCCTATTATTCATATAATTGGGATACATCTCGCCGCGAAAAGACAAAACAGCTTGTTCTCAAGCGGCTCAAAGAAAAAGAGATTGATCTGCTGATAGCTATGGGAACGTGGGCAGGGCAGGACTTGGCAAATAACGAGCATTCGGTTCCGATGACGGTCTGCTCCGTCAGCGATTCGGTAAGATCGAAAATCATCAGAAGCGCGGAAGACTCCGGACATGATCATGTTCATGCCCATGTTGATCCGGCAAGATATATAAGGCAGCTCAGAGCGTTTCATGAGATTTTCAAATTTAAAAAAATGGGCGTGATGTTTCAGAATACAGATTCCGGAAGAAGCTTTGCCGCAATTGAACTTATTGAGCAGATTGCCAAAGAACGCAAATTTGAAATTGTACAATGTCATACCATACCCGGCGGAGCTACCCCTGAATCTCAGGCGTCTGTAATCAGATGCGCTCAGGAACTTGCCTTGAAAATTGATGCGTTTTACCTCACCCAGCAGGCAGGCGTTAATAAGGAAACTCTGCCTCATATTGTTGCTGCGATGAATGACAGTAAAATTCCTATATTTTCACAGGCAGGATCCGAGGAAGTCATACAGGGCGTATTACTCAGCGTTTCACTGCCGGATTACAGTCTTTTGGGAAGATTTCATGCCGAAGTCATTGCCAAAATCATCAACGGCGCAAAGCCGCGGGAACTGGAACAGGTCTTTGAAGTGCCTATGAAAAGTGCGTTCAATGCGGCAACGGCAAAAAAAATCGGCGTAAAACCCGAAATCTATGAGCTGCTGCTGCGCTCATCTGTGGAAGTTTATGGAAAAGATGCAGATAAATAACGGAGGTTAAAATGAAATCGCTGTGTCATAAAGTTGTATTCAATCTGGTGGTTATTCTTAT
>DYRK01001084.1 GCA_020718785.1 Desulfatirhabdium butyrativorans
CGAAAGAAAAAGGCGTACTTGTTCCCGCACGGCAGGCATATTCCCATTCCGCTTCCGTGGGCAGACTGTAGGTTCGACTTCGCTCACCCACCCCCGAAAGCCGAGCGGAGTCGAGGCTCCGATTCAACCATGTTATAAATGCCTGAGCATCATTCCATGACACGCAGGTTACAGGATGGGAATCTGCATGTGAAAACAGCGGATTATCCCAGTAATATCTCTTATCCAGTTCTATTTTGGAACCTGTCCATACGAATGTGCCACCCTCGGTTTCCGCCTGACTCTTAAAGCCGGTATTTTTGACAAATATTCGCCATTGTCCCACTGTCACCTGAGTGGTCTGCATATAAAACCCACGGGTCAGCCTGACCCGGTGCAAAGTTTCATCATCACATCGTTCGGGTTCGTTTTCAGGACTCCCCATCATAAATTCCCCCGGAGGTATGTAAACAAACTCCGCTCCGGTCAGCGGTTCTGAATACCTGTCTCTGAGTTTCGGCTGTGCTGCCGCAGGCTTGACCGAAGCGATTGCCGGAGCTTTTGCTTTCGGTACGGAAGTAACCGGCACCGGACCCGATATGACACCCAAAGCCATTGCCCATGACTCCGCTGCCCACCGGGCAAATTCCTCTGCAATACCGAGATTGTCATACAGCCGTTTCGTAAGCCTTTCTATCAGAAATTCTTTCGGCATGGCATCCGAGGCGGTCATCAGTTCTGCCGCGACTCTTTCTTTCAGCGCACTGACCAGCACATTGACCTCACGCTTATATTCCGGGCATAAATCCCGTAGCAGTCCCTCGCAGCGTTTCGGCTCATCGCATACGGAACGTCCGTATTGCGCTATAACATATTGTAATTTTTGACGCACGATGTCGTTCATTGCTTCCTCTCTTTACTCGTTCCAACGCCCTGCGTGGGAATGCAGAGCAGGACGCTAAACGTCCGGTCATGTTACTACCCGTTCCGACTCTATTTTACCCACACAGCGCGGGGTGTCGGAGACTGCGTTCCCACGCAAAACGTGGGAACGAGATAAAGCTCAAGTATGTATATATAGCGTTTCCCTTTTGATTCTTATACAGTTATTTTTCATCACACTAAGCGAGCTGCCTTAAAGACTTATAATTTTTTTTGCGGCAGAACAGGCATTTTTGCCTGTTCATGATAAAGGTCAGACAGAAATGTCTGACCCGCCGAATCTTATAAATCATAACAGGCATTTTTGCCTGTTCATGATATAAGGTCAGACAGAAATGTCTGACCCACCGAATCTTATAAATCATAATGGTCGGTC
>DYRK01001085.1 GCA_020718785.1 Desulfatirhabdium butyrativorans
CCGAAATCCGAAAATCACCAGGTCATTCGGACCGCTATGCCCTGAGCATCAAGATAGGACTTGATTTCAGAAACAGTATAAGTGCCGTAATGAGTCATTGAAGCGATGAGTGCGGCATCGGCTTTTCCTTTTGTCAGCACATCGGCAAGATGTTCGGGTCTGCCCGCGCCGCCCGAGGCAATCACTGGAATGCCGACATTTCGGGAAATCAATTCGGTGAGAGTCAATTCATAGCCCTCCTGTGTGCCGTCCGCGTCAATGGAGTTCAGACAGATTTCCCCCGCGCCGAGTTCCTGCGCTCTGACTGCCCATTGCACTGCGTCAATCCCCATAAAGGTTCTGCCGCCGTTTATTACCATCTCATATCCGGAAGGAATTTTTTCGCTCTTTTCAACCTGTTTCACATCCATGCCCAGAACCACGCACTGGCTTCCGAAAGCTTTTGCTCCTTCGGAAATGATTTGAGGATTTTTCACCGCGGCGGAATTGACGCTGACTTTTTCCGCACCTGCCAGCAGAACAGCCCTCATGTCCTCGACCGTGCGGATTCCGCCGCCTACGGAAAAGGGAATGAAAATGTTCTCCGCGACCCGCCGGACCACATCAATCATAATATTCCGTTTTTCCGATGATGCGGTAATGTCATAAAATACAAGCTCATCGGCTCCGGCTTCGTAATAAAACCGAGCCATTTCCACAGGATCGCCGATATCCACATTGCCTTTGAATTTGATGCCTTTGGTAGTTTTTCCCTCTCGGACATCAAGACAGGGAATAATGCGT
This sequence comes from Desulfatirhabdium butyrativorans, assembly GCA_020718785.1. Taxonomy (GTDB): domain Bacteria; phylum Desulfobacterota; class Desulfobacteria; order Desulfobacterales; family DYRK01; genus DYRK01. Next base: position 784 of record DYRK01001085.1, read on the forward strand.
TTGCTTAACATGGTTTCCACTCACTCTTATTTGTAAACATCTCCTCTGAAGCCGATATAATCCACATAAACAATGTCTTGTGTTTCATCAAACCAGAAAATAACTCGTATATCGCCTAAACGTATTCTGTAATAGCCCGTCCATTCGCCTACCATATTTTTCAGGCCTGAAAAACCGAGCGGATTATTTTCTGATGCTCTCAGAGAATTTTTGATTTTTTCCTTCTGGTATTCCGGAAGTTTTCGTAAGAATTTAACAGCGTGTTTATGGATAATGATTCTGCTCATCAGACCGAATCCAAATCCATATACGCGTTTATATTTCCGGATTCCCGATCTTCACGCGCTTTTCTGATATCTGCAACAGCTTCTTCATCCAGATCCAAGCCCAGCATTTCTTCATTTTTCTGGAAATCCTCTAAGGGAATGATAACGGCTTTGGGATTTCCATGACCGTCAACAATAAAGTTTTTATGGATAGTTATCATATAATCCTTTGCATCGTTTCATTTGAA
>DYRK01001086.1 GCA_020718785.1 Desulfatirhabdium butyrativorans
GAATTATATAAAACTGTTGACGGACACGGAGAAAAAGGTTAAAATAATGCTTTTTAAATAAGGACTTAATTAAAATAAGAGGTGTATTGTGCGGAAAATAATGTATTTTGTCTTCATCATTGTCTTAACGGCAGCGGTAACAGTTGCGGGGAAAAAAACATCGCATGCCGCTGAACCGTCCGCGTCTCCTTTCACGGTTTCCGGCTTCAAGATCAAAGGCCCGCTGTATTTCTGCGGGGAAAAGGTTCCGCTTGAGGACCCGGATGTTTATGAGCGGCTGGAGAAACAGCTTCTCGTTTTTGCCTGGCGGCAATCTCAGGTGATTCTTTGGATGAAGCGGAGCGGGCGTTATCTGCCGTATATCGAGAAAAGGCTGAAAGAAAACAATATGCCCGATGATCTCAAATATATGGCGGTGGTTGAAAGCGCATTGCTGCCTCACATCGGCTCGTCCAAAAGCGCGGTCGGTTTTTGGCAGTTTATAAAGCCTACGGGACTTCGCTACGGTCTGCAAATTGACTCGGAAATTGATGAACGCAGAAATATTTTCAAATCCACCGAGGCAGCAATCAAATATCTTAAAAAACTTTACGAAGAGTTCGGATCATGGTCTTTAGCCGCGGCAGCCTACAATATGGGCGAATCAGGTCTTGCCTCGAATATCGAATTCCAGAAAACCAGTGATTTCTATCATCTATATCTCCCGCTGGAAACCCAGGACTATGTTCCCGGAATTATTGCCGCAAAAATGATTTTGACCGACCCGGCAACCTACGGATTCCATTTTGAAAAAAATGAGGCTTATTCTCCCGATGAATTCGATTATGTGAAAGTGGAGTGCGCGGGCGAGACATCTCTTCAGTTAATTGCAGAAGCTGCCGGAACATATTACAAAAATATCAAGGAACTGAATCCCGAATTCAGACAGCGGTATCTGTCAGGCGGAACCTATTCTGTCGCGGTTCCAAAAGGTGCAGCCAAAGATTTTTACGACCGGTATAACACCCTTACTGCACAGGAGCAGTCACAGAAAGACACAAAGCCGAAAGAGCAAAAACAGATTTATGTGGTGAAAAGAGGGGAAAGTATTACCGGTATTGCCGAGAAACTGAAAATACCGGTGTCGGACATTCTCCGATGGAACGGGCTGGACTATAATAAGCCTATCCATGTCGGACAGCGATTGGTCATTTACATGGATTAGCAGTTATACTGCCTGTAAAACGGCTTTGCAAGCCGTTTTTTTCCTCGTTCCCAAGCCCCGGCTTGGGAACGCATCTGCGCCCGAAGCCCC
>DYRK01000365.1 GCA_020718785.1 Desulfatirhabdium butyrativorans
CCGGAAACCTCCGACCCTCTAAAGATAATTCTTATTTCCGAAAATGTCTATTGTTTCCAACTGGGTAAGCTGAACAGTAAGCATATAATTGGTTAACTGGTTCAATGAAACCCCCTGATATTTAGCCTCTCTTTCAAGGCGTCTCTTCAGTTCGGCGGGCATTCTCAGTGTAAGTGTGAGGCTCTTATTCATGTTGTCTTTTGAAGGTCGGATGTCTGAGCGCAGCGAAGAATCTATGATACTCATGTAGGGTGGGTAAGCGAAGCGCAACCCGCCTTAGCTCAGTTTCCAGAAAGCAGGAAATAAAAATACGTTCCCGGTTAAGAACCCGGGAACGCGGGGCAAACGACCCTCTTATCAAGGCTAAGGTGTGGATATAAAGGGTTGAAGCTCAACAACACATCAGAGCTAAAAATACTTGCTCTGAACCTTCTCGATGAAACCTTCCTCTTTCAGCTTTTTCAGGGCTTCGCTGAATTTGTCGGCGAGGGCTTTGCCTTTTTCGCCCAGCTTTTTAGAAAAAGCTATATAAGTTGGCTTTCCATCAAGGGCATAGGCCACCTCTGTCTCGAGACCAGCTTTTTTGCAGAGATATCTCGATGACAGTTCCTCAACGCCCGCTATTATGGATACACGCTTCTTAACCAATATCGTCACCAGTTGCTGATCATCATCACAGACCGTCTTTTTTACCCCTTGATAGTTATCGAATTCAGGACTATACGCATATCCTCTGACCACACCTATATTTTTATCTTTCAAGTCATCAAGTTTAGTAATCTTTATCCCACTTCCTTTTGGGACAAGAATGACTCTCTTCTCGATGCGTATAGGCTCGGACGGATAGTACATGAACTTCTCTCGTTCTTCAGTCTGTTTAGGGGTAAGAAGAGCATCCGCTTTACCATTCTCCAAGTAATTTAAAGCTCTTGTCCATGGCAACTCTCGAAACCCTGACTCGGTTCCGACTCGCCTGCACAGTTCACGGGCAATCTCTATATCTATACCTGATGGTTGTCCATTTTCCATCATTGTATAGGGCGGCCATACAGCAAACGCAATGACAACTTTCTCAGCCAGAGCGCGGACCGGCATGGAGAGCAACATGGCCAGACTTAATGTTACGAAAAATCTCTTCATAAAATACCTCCTTTTTTTGTTTTAAACATTCTTAAAAAAATATATTCACACCTTTTTCTCAAGGATACCTTTTAGTTCTTCTTCCGGGAATTGCTCGACAATCTCCAATACATTAAGAATATTATCCATATCTGATTGACGCCTCTTTTCTATTATTTCAGTGAGTTCGGCTATCGTTGGTTTGTCAAAGATTGTTTGCAAAGACAACTCCATCTGAAAAGTGTCGCGAACCCGGGAAAGTAGTTGAACCCCCATTAAAGAATGTCCGCCCAGTTCAAAGAAGTTGTCGTAAATGCCTACGGGTCTGACTCCCAAAAGGTTTTGCCAAATATCCGCAAGCGTTTGCTCGGTTTCATTTCTGGGTGCAACATAGATATTGCTCAGATCGGATCGTCCATTTAGCAATTCGGAACATATAGTCTTATCAAGAAATGGGGTCGAAGTTACAATATCTTGTTTAAGCAAAAATGTTAAATCCTGAGTTGATACAGCAAACCGAGGCTGGCGTGCTTCTAAAATGCGATTGAATATTTCTGTTCCCTCTGAAGGTAATAATCCGTCTTTAAGGAAATCTTCGGCAACAGTTTTTTCATTCATATCTGAACTGATATGCAGCCGTCCAGTCCATTGTTTTACCGCTTCCACAGACATACCGACTTCCTGCCAATCATTCCAATTAACGGATACCGTGAAAGTGCTGTTTTGAGAAGTTTTATAGCAGGCAAAAGCGTCAAGGAATTCATTTGCTGCATTATAGCCCACCTGACCGAATTTCTTCTTATAGAGTATATTCCCAAGAGACGAACAAAGCAAGAAAAAATCCGGTCGGACATTCTTCAAAAGTTTGTCAAGCACAAGCGTGCCTTTTACTTTGGGAGCTAAAATACGCTCTGTAGCTTCTTTTGTTCTTCTCTGAATTACCCCTTCATAATCCGCAAGACCGGCTGTATGAATAACGCCGTTGATTTGACCGAACCGCTTTTTCGACAGAACCGCCACTTCCCGCATCTGTTCTTCATCAGACACATCCGCACTGAAGACCAGAACTTCTGCACCCATAGCTTCAAGTTCTTCTATCTTTAATATTTTCAGTGAGATGCTGTCTTTCTTCTTATGATTAGCCAGCCATTGTTCCCACGCGTCTCTGACCGGAAAAACAGACCGCCCTGTCAGAATCAGTTTTGCCTTTACCGTTTTTGCCAAATACTCCGCCAGCACAAATCCAATGCCTCCGAGTCCGCCCGTAATCAGATAGACGCCCTTTTCCTTTAAACGGGATATTGCCTTCTCAGAGGGCTTGTCCAATCGGATCGGCTCAAAACTTTGCACCCAGCGATGATTTCCGCGAAGCGCAACAACCGGTTCGGATGATTTCGATATGATTTCAGTCATTAACAGGTCTGTAAATTTTTCAGACTCTCCTGATTTTGGAACAACGATATCAATGTTGCGACAACTGATATTCGGATATTCCTGCGGAATAATCTTAACCGGACCGAGAACCGTTGCCTTCTCCGGACAGAGCAGTTCCCCGCCGATGACTTCATGCAGATGATTTGAAATAACAGCAAGTTGAATCTTTTCAGTCAGGTTTTGCTTTCCAATTGCCTGCGCCAGAAAAACAAGGCTCGAAAATCCCGTATCGGTAGCTTTATCAAGGTGTTCGAGACCGGATTGTGTATTCTCTGTAACACTCCACAAATGAACAATTGTACCCGGAATTTTACGCGAGTTCCTTAGTTCCCGGAGCAGAATATTGTAATCACTGTATTGACTGGGATTAAACACATATTCGCCGTCATTTAGCTTTGTAAATTCGGTTCCGACCTTAACCGTGACAATCTCTTGCCCCTCTTTTTTCAGCCGATCTGCCAATGCCTCACCGACACCGCAGTCATCAAGGAACAACAAAAATCCCCCCTGCCCCCCTTTAGAAAAGGGGGAAGAAACCGGAACCCGTTTCCACGAGGGAACATAGAACCAGTCCGCAATATCTGCTTTTCTTTCAAGAGGTGCTGGGTAAGGGGTGAGGGGTGAGGGGTTCCCCTGACCTCTGACCTCTGACCCCTGACCTTTTTTATCAACCCAAAACCGTTTGCGTTCAAAAGGATAGGTCGGCAGAGTCACACGATGACGCTTCTCATGGGAATGGAAAGCGAACCAGTCCGGCTTTATGCCTGAAAGCCACAATCTGCCCAGCGTTGTGAGGATAAAGGCTGTATCTGATTCGCTGTCTTTGGGATGGCGCAACGATGACAGAACCATTTGTTCCGGCTTTCGGTCCGGGTGTTGCATGACTAAGCCGGTCAGCGTGCGTCCGGGTCCCAATTCCAGAAAAATATGCGCCGGATTTTTCAGCAATTCTTTTATTCCGTCAGCAAAGCGCACGGTCTGACGCAGATGTCTCGCCCAGTAATCCGGGTCTGTCGCATCCTGTACGCTTATCCATGTTCCGGTGACATTGGAAATATAAGGAATTTGCGGCGGATTCAGGCGGATTTGTCTCACACGCCCGGCAAAGGGTTTCATAACAGGAGCCATCATTTCCGAATGAAAAGCATGAGATGTATGAAGATTTTGGCAGCTTATCCCTTTTTGGCTTAACTGCTTCTGCAAGTCATTCACAACTTCTGTCCGGCCTGAAACTACGCACTGGGAGCCTCCATTTACTGCCGCTATGGAAAGCCCTTTGTTCAGCAAAGGCAGAATCTCTTTTTCAGGAAGCGAAACCGCAAGCATTGAGCCTCCGGGAAGTTCTCCCATCATCCTGCCCCGGGCTGCAACTAATGACAAGGCATCTTCCAAAGAAAACACACCGGAGAGACATGCAGCCACATATTCGCCGATACTGTGTCCGATCATGGCTGCCGGACGAATGCCCCTTTTTTCCCACAATTTCGCCAGCGCATACTCAATGACAAAAAGCGCAGGCTGGGCGAACGAAGTTCGGGTAAGGGGTTCGGGGTCAGAGGTGCGAGGTGAGAGTTTCCCCGAACCCGGATATAACATATCCCGCAAGTCAATGCCCATGAGCGGTTTGAGGAATTCCGAACAGCGGTCAACCGTGTCCCGGAATGTCGGCTCGGTCTCATAGAGTTCAAGCCCCATATTCACATACTGCGCGCCCTGTCCTGAAAACATGAAGACAATCGGGCGGTCTTGAGTTTCCTGTACGTTTGCCAATATCCGTTTCGGATCCCGTGTACGAAGAGCGGCTTCGGCATCTGCAATATCTTTGCAGACCAATATCCGGCGGTGATTGAAAGCTTTTCTGCCGACTTGCAGGGTGTAGGCAGCATCAGCGAGATTCATGTCAGAATGCTGTTTCAAATATTCAGCCAGATTTGCCGTCATTGTCTCCGATGCCGATTGAGTCTTTGCCGACAGCACCAGCAAATGATATGGCTTGAACATTCCTCCCCTGACCCCTGACCCCTCACCCCTCACCTCTTCCAAAACCACATGAGCGTTGGTTCCGCCGATACCGAAAGAACTGACTCCTGCCCGCCGCGGTATCCCTGATTCTGTAAGCCATTCGGAGAATTTTGCATTCACATAGAAGGGGCTGTTGTCGAAATCAATCTGAGGATTCGGGCTTTCGAAATGCAGGCTCGGAGGAATCACTTTGTGTTTCAGCGCGAGAACAGTTTTAATCAGACCTGCAATTCCGGCAGCCGTATCTGTATGACCGATATTGCTTTTCACCGAACCGATGGCGCAAAAGCCTTTTTTCCGAGTGCCGGCACGGAATGCCTGTGTCAGAGCCTCGATTTCAATGGGATCTCCGAGGGGAGTTCCGGTTCCGTGAGCTTCGATGTAAGTGATTGTCTCAGGATTAATGCCCGCAAGCGACTGCGCCTCGGCAATGACTGACGCCTGTCCTTCTACTCCAGGGGCAGTGTAGCCGACTTTCATAGAACCGTCATTATTAATGGCTGAACCCCTGATAACCGCGTGAATACAGTCTCCGTCTGCTATTGCATCTTCGAGGCGTTTGAGCAAAACAACACCAACGCCGCTGCTTGTTACGGTTCCTTTTGCTTTTGCGTCAAAAGCCCGGCAATAGCCGTCCGGCGAAGGAATGCCGCCTTCCTGATACAGATATCCTTTTTTTTGGGGAACCTGTATGGTCGCGCCTCCTGCCAAAGCCATATCAGACTGATAACTCAAAAGACTCTGACACGCGAGCTGAACTGCCACAAGCGAAGTGGAGCAGGCTGTGTTCACGGTCACAGAGGGTCCTTTGAGATTCAGCTTGTAGGACACACGTGTTGCCACGAAATCTTTGTCATTGCCGATAGAAATCTGGTAACTGTCCGGCGAGTTGATGAATTCGGGATCTGACATGAGATTTCTGAGCAGGTAGGTATTGATGCCGATGCCTGCAAAAACAGCGATCCGTCCCTTATAATTATCAGGATTGCAGCCTGCGCTTTCAAATGTCTCCCACGCGCATTCCAGAAAAAGACGATGCTGCGGATCTGTGAGTGCAGCCTCTCTGGGCGAAAAACCGAAAAAAGCCGCGTCAAACATCTCGATATCCGAGACAATCGCTCCCCGGCGCACATATTTGGGATTTTTGAGCAATTCCGGCGCGATGCCCGAAGCCGTCAATTCCTCGTCTGTAAAAGAGACAATGGATTCCACGCCCTCACGCAGATTCTGCCAGAATTCATCGAGATTCCTTGCACCGGGAAAACGGCCGGTCATGCCGATTACGGCAATGGGTTCCACAGCATTGTCATAGTTTTCCGAATCACTCATTATTGACGGTCTCCTTTTACTTTCTCAACCCCGCGGAGGAGTGTATATCGCCACGGTCTTTCCACATGCCGATCAGTCCTGACTGACGAAACCGCCGGACCGTCAGGGGAATGCGATTGATGTTGAAAAGTTGCGGCAATACAGTAATTTCAACAGACTGCC